>JANJTH010000289.1 GCA_024711205.1 Planctomycetota bacterium
GGCGAGCGCCGCGCCGCCCGCCCAGGTCGTCGCGCGCGTGGCCCCGCGGCGCGTCCCCCCTCGCGGCGCCTCGCGACGCGGCGCCTCCCGGTTCGGCCTCGCCATGCTCCCTCCTCGCCCGCGACGCCTCGGCCGCGCGACGAGCCCCTCGCGCACGCCCCGGGCCGACGCAAGCCCTGCCCGGGCGGGCCGCTCGGGCCCGTCGCCGGGGTCCGTGGGCAATCCTTGCCCGCCGGTGTCGCCGCGCGGCGCGGGCCCGCCCGGGCCCCGGCGGCCGCCCTCCTCGGGCTGGCCGCGGGGCGACGACACGTCACGACCGCGGCGACGGGGCGGACCCCGGCGGCCCGGTCAGGCGCCGTCGAGGAGGAGCCTCACGGGCAGGCGCTCGTGGAGCGCGCGCCAGAGCGCGTCGGCGTGGTCGACGAGCAGCGCGCGGCGCCGCGCGAGCTCGGCCTCGGCCGCGGCGCGCGCGGCCGCGCGCTCGTCGGGCCGGAGCGCCCGGGGCGTGCGCTCGGGCGGCGCGCCGTCGCCCAGGTACGGGCCCTCGTCCCAGCCCTGGACCTCGCCCGCGTCGAGCGCGCGCGCGACCTCGCGCGCGAGCGCGTCGTGGCGCCCCGCGGCGACCTCGGCGAACGACGCCGGCGACGCCGCGAGCCGCTCGAGCTCCGCCCGCCAGCCGCCCGGCGCGGCGAGGCGGACCCGGTGCTCGCGGACGTCGATCGCGACCGCGTCCCCGAGCCAGGCCCGGGCGGGCGGGCCCCCGCCCTCCGGGAACACGACGCAGGTCAGGCCGAACCCGTCGCCGACCACGGTCCGCCCGCCCCGCGTCAGGCTCAGGTGGACCGCGACGCCGGGGCCCGCGGGGTTGTCGCCGAGCGCGAGGCCGAGCCCGAACACGGCGTCCGTCCAGGCGCCGTCCGGGCCGGGGTGGGCGAACACGTCGAGCGCGCGCCACGCGTCGCCGGGGCGGAGCGAGCCCACGACCGCGCCGCCGTCGAGCGCCGCGCGCGCGACCCCCGGGCCGGCCCAGGCCTCGCCCACGAAGTTCCCGCGCCGCGCGAGCGGGCGGCGCTGGAACCCGGCGCTGCGCCCCTCGATCCAGGCCCGGAGCGCCCGCACGCGCGCGCCCTCGGCCGGGTCGACGTGGCGGAGGTCCTCCCAGCGCATGGCGCCTCCCTGGCCCTCGGCCTGCGCGGCCCGCGCGCCCAGCGCGACGAGGAGCCCCGTGGCCCCGAGGAGCGCCAGCCCGGGCGAGGGCCTCACGCGATCGCGCGGTCCACGTCGCGGGGGCGGACGGGCTCGCCCGAGATCGTGCGGGCGGGCGCGAGCACGTGCCAGGGGCCGGCCTGGCCCTGCGCCCGCGCGCGCAGCCCCGGGCGCGGGTGGACGAGGACGCGCAGGGCCGGCGCGGCCTCGAGGAGCGCGAGGTCGCCGAGCGTGTCGCCGAGCGCGACCTGGTGCTCGACGCCGCGCGCCCGCAGCGCGTCGACCTTGCCGGCCTCCCAGGGGATCGGGCGGGCCAGGCGCGGCGAGAGCGCGCCGTCGTCGGCCGCGTGCGGCCCGTCGGCCTCGAGGTCCACGCCCACGACGAGCGGCGGGGTCGGGAGCCCGAGCGCGCGCACGGACTCCTCGACGAGCAGGCGCGGCGAGCCCGACACGACGGCGACGCGCAGCCCGCGCGCCGCGAGCGCGTCGAGGAGCGGGCGCGTCGTCTCGTAGGCCCGCGCCGCGACCTCGCGCCCGACGGCCGCGCCGAACGCGCGCAGCTCGCCCGGGGTCCAGCCGGCGTAGCAGCCGGTCATGGCCTCGAGCATGACCCAGTCGTCGACGACCCCGCGCCCGTAGGCGTCGTAGAGCGCCGCGGCGTCCGCGTGCGGGTCGCCCGTCGAGGCCAGCCCGGCCGCGTCCGCGACGAGCCGGGCGAGGAGGGCCGCCCCGGGCGCGCGCACGCCGCGCGCGCCGAGGAGGCGGTGCCACGCCGCGTCGGCCACGTCGGCGGCCCACAGCGTTCCGTCCGCGTCCGTCGCGACCCAGGTCCCCGCGGGGAGGTCGAGCGCGTCGAGCGCGTGGAGGAGCGTGTCGAGGCCGTCGTGCGTGATCATGCGGGGGGCGCGCTCCTGCGCGGGATCCTACCCGCCCCCCGCGGCCCCGCGGGGCGGGCGCGCCGGACGGATCGCGCGCGGCCGCATAGACTGCGGCCTCGGGAGGTGCACCCATGCGCACGCGGCGGAGCCTGCTGATCGCCTACCTGCTGTGGTTCTTCCTGGGGATCCTCGGGGTCCACCGCCTCTACCTCGGGCGCTGGGTCTCGGCCCTGATCTGGTTCCTGACCGGCGGCCTGCTCGGGATCGGCTGGCTCGTCGACGTCGTCCTCACCTACTTCATCGTCGAGGAGGAGAACGCCGCCTTGTAGCGGCCCGGGCGGCCGCTGACCCCCGGGCGGGGTGCGCGAGGGGGTGGCGCTCGACCCCGGGCCGCGGCTACGGTGCACGAGGCCCGGCCGGGCGCGGAGGGGGCGGTGGAGCGGATCTCGCTCGACCCGGGGCGCGCGCCGCGCTTCCCCCCGCGCTGCGCGTGCTGCGCGGGCCCGGCCGCCCACGCGATGGGCGTCGTCGCGCGGCCCATGCCCGACGAGCGGGCCGCCGCGCGCCGCCTGGAGGTCCCCGCGTGCGCCCTCTGCGCGCGCCACGCGCGCGTCGCCGCGTGGTGCATGCTCCCGGCGGCGGTCCTGGGGCTCCTCTGCGGCCCGTTCGGGCCGATCGCCCTCGTCCTGCTGACCGAGGGCTCGCGGCGGTCGGTGAGCCCCGTCGCGCTGCTCGGGGCCTTCGGGTTCGTCGCGGCGCTGGCCGGCGCCTGCGTCTTCGCCGCGCTCACCCGCGCCCTCGGGCGGCGCACGGTCGACTGCACGTCGGGCACGCGACCCGTCGGCGCGGTGCTCGAGGGGGGGGCGCTCGTGCTCGTCTGCACGAGCCGCGTGTTCGCGCGCGCGACGGCGGCCCTGAACGCCGCGGGCGAGGCCGAGGGGGAGGCCGGGGCCTTGCCCGCCTGGCGCGCGGCGGGCCCGCTCCCGCTGCCCTGGCGCGCCCTGGGCGGCGTCGGCGCCGCGCTCGCCGTCGCGCTGCTCGCGGGCGCGGGGTGGCTCGGCGCCCG
>JANJTH010000352.1 GCA_024711205.1 Planctomycetota bacterium
GGGGCGCCCGGGCTGGCCGCCGGGCGGCGCGGCCGGCGGCGGCCCCCCCGGCCGGGCGGCCCGCCCCGGCCCCCCGGGGCCCCGGGGGCCCGCGGCGAGGCCGCGCTGCGCGACCGGACCGCGGAGATCGTGGCCGCGCGCCTCACCGCGAGCCGCGCCGGCGTCGACCGCATGCTCGCGCTCGTGCTCGCCGTGCAGTGGCTCGCCGGCGTCGCCCTCGCGCTGTGGCTCACCCCCCGCGTCTGGGCCGGGGCGACGGCCGCGGTCCACCCCCACGTCGTCCTCGCGCTCGTGCTCGGGCTCGCGATCGCCGGGCCGCCGATCGCCCTGGCCCTCGCCCGGCCCGGCGCCGCGCCCACGCGTCACGCCGTGGCGGCCGCGCAGATGCTCGCGTCGGCGCTCCTGATCCACCTGACGGGCGGCCGGATCGAGACCCACTTCCACGTGTTCGTCTCGCTCGCGCTCCTCGCCTTCTACCGCGACCACCGGGTCCTCCTCACGGCCGCCGGCGTGATCGTCGCCGACCACGCCCTCCGCGGCTGGCTCGCCCCCCTGTCGGTGTTCGGCGTCGCGCAGGCGAGCCTGCTCCGGGCGCTCGAGCACGGGGCCTGGGTCGCGCTCGAGGTCGCGCTGCTCGCCGCGAGCTGCCGGCGTGAGCTGCTCCAGCTCGCCGAGGCCGCGCGGCGCCAGGCCGGGCTCGAGGCCACGGGCGCGCGGATCGAGCGGGCCGTCGAGGCGCGCACGGCCGAGCTCGTCGCGGCCCAGGCGGCGCTCGCCCGCAGCCGGGACGAGGCGCAGGCCGCCTCGCGGGCCAAGGGCGAGTTCCTGGCGAACATGAGCCACGAGATCCGCACGCCGATGAACGGCGTCCTGGGCATGACCGAGCTCGCGCTCGACGGCGAGCTCCCCCCGACGGCCCGCGAGCAGCTCGAGCTCGCCCGCTCCTCGGCGCAGGGGCTCCTCGCGGTCGTCGACGACGTGCTCGACCTGTCGAAGATCGAGGCCGGTCGGCTCGAGGTCGCCCCCGAGCCGATCGCGCTCCGGCCCCTGCTCGAGCAGGCCGTGCGGACGTTCGCGCCGGTCGCGCACCGCAAGGGGCTCGAGCTGTGCTGCCGCATCGACCGCCTCCTGCCTGAGCGCGTGCTCGTCGACCCCGTGCGGCTCCGGCAGGTCGTCAACAACCTGCTGGGGAACGCGGTCAAGTTCACGCTCGAGGGCGAGGTCGCGCTCGAGGCGGACGCCGGGCGGGGCGCCGACGGCGCCCCGGCGCTCCTGGTCTCGGTGCGCGACACCGGGATCGGCGTCGCGGCGGACCGGCTCGAGGCCGTGTTCGACGCCTTCACGCAGGCCGACGGCTCGACGACGCGCCGGTTCGGCGGCACGGGCCTCGGGCTCACGATCAGCCGCCGGCTGGCCCGCCTCATGGGCGGCGACCTCACGGCGACGAGCGTCCTGGGCCTGGGCACGCGCTTCACGCTCGAGCTCCCGCTCGAGGCGGCCCCCGCGCCGGAGCCCGCGAGCTCCGACGGCGACGACGACGCGCTGGCCGGGCGCCGGGTGCTCGTCGTCGACGACAACCCGACGAACAGGACCTGGCTGCGCGAGACGGCCGCGGCCTGGGGCATGGAGGTCGACACCGCCGACGACGGGCGGCCCGCGCTCGAGCTCCTCCGGCGGGCGCACGCCGAGGGGCGGCCCCACGACCTCGTGCTGCTCGACCTCCACATGCCCGGCATGAACGGGTTCGAGCTGCTCGAGGCGCTCCGCCGCGACGCGGGCGCGCCGATCGGCGCCACGGTCGTCATGGTCACCTCGAGCGACCAGCCGGGGACGGCCGAGCGGGCGCGCCGGCTCGGCGTCGCGGACCGCCTCGTCAAGCCGGTCCGCCCCGCCGACCTGCGCGCGGCCGCCCTCCGCGCGCTCGGCGCGGCGCAGGCCCCGGCGCCGGCGCACGGTTCCGCCCACGGCGTCGAGGCCGGCGCCGGCGCCGGGGCCCCGGCCGACGACGCGTCCGCGGAGGCGCCGCTGCGCGTGCTCGTCGCGGAGGACAACCCCGTCAACCAGCGCGTCGTCGCCGGGCTGCTCGGCCGGCGCGGGCACGAGGTCGTGCTCGTGGGCGACGGCGCGGCGGCCGTGGCGGCGGCGCGGCGTGGCGGCTTCGACGCGCTGCTCCTCGACGTGCAGATGCCCGTCCTCGACGGCTGGGCCGCGGCGCGCGCGATCCGCGCCGAGGAGGCCCGCGACGGCCGCGCGGCCCTGCCGATCGTCGCGCTCACGGCCCACGCCCGGCGCGAGGACGAGGTCCGCTGCCGCGAGGCCGGCATGAACGCCTTCGTCACGAAGCCCTTCGCGCTCGGCCGCCTCCTCGCCGCGGTCCGCGAGGCGCGCGAGGCCGTCGACGCCCACGCGCCGGCCCAGGCCGCGTCGGGCGCCGCGCCCGTCGCCCCGGCGACGGCGGGGCCCGCGCTCGACCGCGCGGCGCTCCTGGCGCGCGTCGAGGGCGACGAGGCGCTCGCGGCGGAGCTCGTCGACCTGTTCCTGGGCGACCTCCCGCGGCAGCGGGCCGCGCTCGCCGAC
>JANJTH010000401.1 GCA_024711205.1 Planctomycetota bacterium
GGGGCGCCCCGGGGCCGCCCGGTCGCGTCGAGGCGTCGCGGGCCGCTGCCTGGCCGCCCGGCGCCCGCGCGGATAGAGTCGCCCGCCCCTGGGCCCGGCCCGGGAGCGACGGAGGCGCCCGTGGGACAGGCCGCGCTGATCGAGCTCGTCGGCGTGCGGAAGCACTACCGCTTCGGCGAGGCCGTGGTCGCCGCGCTCGACGGGGTCGACCTGCGGATCGCCCCGGGCGAGTTCGTGGGCGTGATCGGCCGCTCCGGGAGCGGCAAGTCGACGTTCCTGAACATCGTCGGCGGCCTGGACCGCCCGAGCGACGGCCAGGTCCTGATCGAGGGGAACGCGCTCCGGGCGCGCACGTCCGACCAGCTCGCCGCCTACCGGCGCGAGGGGATCGGGTTCGTGTTCCAGTCGTTCAACCTGATCCCGCACCTGACCGCGCTCGAGAACGTCGCGCTCCCGCTCGCGCTCGCGGGGCGCGGGCCGTTCGAGCGCCGCCGCCGGGCCGAGCAACTGCTCGAGAAGGTCGGGCTCGGCAAGCGCATGAAGCACCGGCCCAACGCGATGTCGGGCGGCGAGCGCCAGCGGGTCGCGATCGCCCGGGCGCTCGCGAACGAGCCGCGCCTGCTCCTGTGCGACGAGCCGACGGGCAACCTCGACTCGCGCACGGCCGAGGAGATCATGGGCATGCTCGAGGCGCTCCACCGCGAGGGCCGCACGATCGTGCTCGTCACGCACGACCGCGAGCGGGCCGAGCGCTACTGCGGGCGGATCGTCGTCATGGACGACGGGCGGGTGAAAGAGGACCGGCCGGTGGGCGCAGACCGGCCGGCGGGCGCAGGCGGGCCGGCGGGCGCGAGCGAGCCGGTCGTCACCCTCCCCGAGGTCCCCGCGGAGGCGGCCGGCGACGGCGACGCCCGCGGCGAGGCGGTCGCGTGAGGCTCGGCGACGTCCTCCTCCACGCCGTCACGAACCTCACCCGGCACAAGCTCCGCACCGCGCTCACCCTCGCGGGCGTCGGGATCGGCGTCGCGACGCTCACCGTCTTCGTCTCGCTCGGCGCCGGCCTCCAGCGCATGGTCAACGAGCAGCTCGACCACGCCGAGCTCGTGACCCGGATCACCGTCCTCCCGAGCGGGACCAAGCAGCAGATCATGGGCGGCGCGCTCCGCCGCGCGCAGGCCGACGGCACGCGCGCGCTCGACGACGAGGTCGTGGAGGAGCTCGGGCGGCTGCCCGGCGTCGTCGCGAGCTACCCCGACATGCACGTCCCCATGATCGGCTGCGAGCTGGGCGGGCAGGCCTTCCCCGCCGAGTCCGAGGGGATCCCCGCCGCCGCGCTCGGCCCGAACCACCAGGACGCGCTCGTCGCGGGCGAGTACTGGACCGCGCAGGCCGAGGGCGCCGTGTGCGTCGTCCCGAGCTCGCTCCTCCGCGAGGTCGGGCTCGAGGCGAGCGAGGTCCTGGGCCAGCGCCTGCTCCTGTTCCGCATCGACCACCTCCGCCGCTACGAGGTCGAGGTCGAGCCGCTCCCGCCCGACGCCCCGCCCGACGCGACCCCGCGCCGGCGCGTCCGGCGCCCCGGTCAGCTCGAGGGGGTCGAGGCGACCGTGATCGGCGTCTACGACACGAAGAAGTTCGGGATCGCCGGCGGCCGCGTGCACCTCCCCATGGCGCTCGCGAAGCGGACGAGCGACCTCTCCGGCCTCCGCCGGCTCGGGCTCGGGGGCCCCGGCGGCAAGGGCGGGCATCGCGCGCTCGTCGTCAAGGTCGAGAGCCGCCGCTCGCTCGACGCCGTCCGGCAGGAGGTCGAGCGGCGCGGCTTCGACACGTTCACCGTGAACGACGTCCTGTTCTTCGTCGGGGTCTTCTTCGCCGTGATCGACGTGATCCTCGGGTTCTTCGGCGGGATCGGCCTCGTGGTCGCGTTCTTCGGGATCGCGAACACCATGGTCATGGCCGTGCTCGAGCGCACGCGCGAGATCGGCGTCTACAAGGCGCTCGGCGCGCGCAACCGCGAGATCCGGCGGATCTTCCTGTTCGAGGCGGCCGCGATCGGC
Organism: Planctomycetota bacterium; assembly: GCA_024711205.1. Taxonomy (GTDB): domain Bacteria; phylum Planctomycetota; class J058; order J058; family J058; genus JANJTH01. The sequence goes on from JANJTH010000401.1 coordinate 2,055, forward strand.
GCCCTCGGCGGCGGGCTCGGCGTCCTCGCCGGCTGGGCCGGGGGGCTCGGGCTCAACGCGCTGGCGAGCTTCGTGCTCGCCAGCCAGCTCGACGGCGCGGCCGTCCGCCCGTTCTACGTCCCGCTCTGGCTCGGGGCGCTCGGCGTCGGCCTCTCGACCATCGTCGCGAGCGTGGCCGGGTTCTACCCCGCCTTCCGCGCGGCCCGGCTCGACCCCGTCGAGGCCCTCCGCGTCGAGTGAGGCGCGCCCGGGCCCCGGGTCGGGCGCGGCGTGGACCTCAGCCGAGCGCCGCCGGGGTGAGGTGCTCGCCGCGCTGGAGGGCGTCGCGGACCCGGGCGAACGTGGCCGCGTCGGCGGCGCGCTCGGCCGCGGGGCGCGCGCGGGCCTGCGCGAGCGGGAGCGCGAGGCGGGGGAGCGCGCCGAGGGCCTCGGCGTGGCGGGCGAGGAACGCCCAGTAGAGGCGCGTGATCGGGCAGGTGCGGCGCGGGTCGAACGAGCAGCCGCGGCAGGCGTCGCCCATCTTGCTCAGGTAGGCCGCGCCCGACACGTAGGGCTTGGTCGTCATGAGGTCGCCCGCGCCCCACGTCGCCATGGCGAGCACGTTGGGCTCGACGACCCAGTCGTAGGCGTCCTGGTAGGCGACCCAGAACCAGTCCGTCAGGTCGCGCGGCGACACGTCGAGCAGCGTCGCCAGGTTGCCGAGCACCATGAGCCGCGTGATGTGGTGGCTCCAGGCCTCGCGCCACACGGTCGCCACGACGTCGTCGAGGCAGGCCAGGCCCGAGGGCGCCCCCCAGAGCGCCGGGGGCACCGGGTCGCCCGCGCCGAGCGCGGAGGGGGCGGCCCCGCCGTCGCCGGACCCGGCCGCTGCGGGCGACGCCCAGGGCTCGCCCCGCCAGCGCCCCCAGCCGCCGTCGCCGGGCCGGGGGGTCACGGGGGCGGGGCCGACGGGCAGGCGGCGCAGGCCGTCCGTCTCGACGTGCACGTGGCGGACGAACTCGCGCCAGCCGAGGACCTGCCGCACGAAGCCCTCGCGCGAGGCGAGCGGGAGGTCGGCCGCGAGCGCGTCGGCGAGGACGCGGCGCGGCAGCAGCCGGTGCAGGTTGAGGAGCGGCGAGACCCGCGTATGGAACAGCCCGCTGCTCGCGGTCGAGATCGCGTCCTCGAACGGCCCGAACCAGGGCAGGCAGCGGGCGAGCGCCCAGGCCCAGGTCGCCTCGGCGTCGGCCGACGTCGCGGGGAGGGCCGCCGGGTCGACCGCGCCGGGGTGGCGCGCGAACCGGCGCGTCACGAGGTCCACGACCTCCTCGGTCACCGCGTCGGGGGCGTAGGCGAGGGGCGCGGGCGCGGGCGGGTCGCCGCGCCAGGGCCGGCGGTTCTCGGCGTCGAAGCTCAGCTTGCCGCCGACCGGGGCGCCCCCCTCCATGAGGACGCCGGTCTCGCGCCGGACGAGCCGGTAGAAGGCGTCCATGCGCCAGGGCGGGCGGCGCGGGCGCGCGCGCAGGAACTGGTCCCGCGTCGTGAGCCAGCCCTCGTGCGGGAGCACCTCGAGCCCGCGCCCGACGAGCGGGGCGAGGTCCTGGCGCAGCTCGCGCTCGGCCGGCTCCATGACGCGGAGCGGCCCGAGCTCGGGCAGGAGCGGGCGGAGCGCGGCCGCGTAGTCGCCGGGCGAGACGACGTGGCGGACGGCGACGCCGCGCGCGGCCTGCTCGAGCGCGAACTGGCGCAGGTTCGCGAGCACGAGCGCGAGCTTCTGCCGGTGGTAGGGCCGGCGCGCGGCCTTGGCCGGGCACTCGACGAGCACGACCCCGAGCTCGCGCGGGTCCTCGCGGGCGAGCGGCCCCAGCCCGTCCGTGAGCTGGTCGTAGGGGACGAACAGCCAGCGCCGCGGCCGGCCGCGCGGCCCCTCCGGGGCGGGGGCGCGCTCGGCCAGCGCGCGCGCGAAGGGCCCGGCCGGCGGGCCCGCCTCCAGCGCGCGGCGGCGGCCGCTCACCCGCGCCCCCAGCGGGCGAGGTAGGCCTTCAGGTCGAGCTTGCGGACCGTGTTGTCCGAGCTCATGTAGCGGATCTTGCCGAAGATCGGCCGCTCCGGGCCCCAGGCGCGGTCGAACCGGCCGAAGCACCACGTGATCCCGGAGTAGCTGTTCGGGTCCCGGCCGTCGAGCGCGTACTTGTTGTTCAGCTCGATCAGGGCCTCGAGCGCGGCCTCCGGGGTCGCGCTCCACTCGAGGACCTTCTTGCCCCAGAGCATCCGCAGGTAGTTGTGCATGTGCCCCGTGCGGACGAGCTCGGTCTGGGCCGCGTTCCAGACCGGGTCGTGCGTGGCCGCGGCCTCGAGGCGCGCGAGCGGGTAGACGGTCGCCCGCCGGTCCCCGCGGTGCTCGTCGAGCGTCGCCCGCGCCCAGTCGGGGAGCCCCTCCCAGCGGTCGTAGTCATCGGGCCGCGCGTGGCAGAACACGTGCCCGAGCTCGCGCCAGGTCACGACCTGGTCGAGGAAGCCCTCGGCGGCGGGGCCGACCCCCCACCAGCCGGCGCGCTGCCCCGTCGCGCGCGGCGCGAGCCGCTCGGGCGACCAGCCCTCGTGGTCGAGCACGGCGCGCACGGCGTCGTGCGCGCTCAGGTGCCCGAAGTGGAGGTAGGGGGAGAGCCCGCTCGTGGCCGCGCGGTCCGGCTCGTTCCTGTCCTCGTCGTAGCGCGCGAGCCGGGCGCCCACGAACCGCTCGAGCGCGGCCGCGGCCGCGGCGTGGCCGCCGCGGGTCTCGACCGGCCCGACGGTGTGGTCGATCGGGAGGCCCGACAGGTCGGCGCCCGGGGCGAGGAGCGCGTCGGTCGCCGCCGGCCAGCGCCGGAGCACCTCGGCGGGCAGCGCGGCGAGGCGCGGCAGCGCGAGCCCCGCGAGCGGGGCCTCGGCGGGGGCGCGCCCGAGGTGGTCGGGCAGGACCCGCTGCAGGTGGCGGCGGAGGTCGACCGCGCGGTGGAACGCCCGCCCGGCCGCGCGCAGGGGCAGGAGCCCGTTGCCGTCGACCTGCTCGAGCCGCACGGGGAGCCGCGCGCCGGCGGCCGCGACCATGCGGGGGAGGAAGAAGCAGGGGAACTCGTCCGTGACGACGACGCAGGCGCGCGCCGCGAGCGCCTCGAGCAGGCCCGCGCCCGCGCCCGGGGCCGGCTCGACGTAGGGGTGGTAGGTGACGGGCGCCGTCGCGAACGCGCGCGCGTTGTCCGCCATGCCGTCGAGCACGAACCGGTGCAGCCGCGCGCTCGCCCAGCGGTAGCCGGCCCGGAGGGGCTCGAGGACGACGAGGGGGCGCCCGAGGGCCCGCGCGTGCTCGAGCGCGCGGTCGAGCGCGAAGCTCGACCGCGGGCGGCGGGCCGCGATCATCCAGTAGAGGACCCACTGCCCATCCGGGCGCAGCGGGGCCCCGTTCACGGCCGTGACGCGGGCCGACGGCACCTGCCCGACGACGGCGCCCTCGCGCCCCGGCCCCCCCACGCGCCCCTCCCCGCGGGCGCTCGGCCGCCCGCCGCGAGCGCGACCCTAGCCGGGCGCCGCGCGCCCCGCGCGCCTGACGGTGGCCACCGCCGCGGGGGGGCGGGCCGGCGGGGGGGCGGGCCCCGGGGGGGGGGGGGGGGGCGGGGGGCGGCCCGCCGCCCCCGCGGCGCGC
>JANJTH010000433.1 GCA_024711205.1 Planctomycetota bacterium
AGGGCGCCCAGGCGCGCCCGAGCGCGGCGAGCGCGGGCGCGTCCCCGGGGGCCGGCGCGTCGAGGTCGAGCCCGGGCGGCCCGGGGCGCGCGCCGAGCAGGGGCAGCTCGACCAGGTCCGAGCGGACGAGCGCCTCCCCGTCGAGCTCGGCCTGGAGCCGCAGCGCCTGCACGGGGCCGAGCGCCGCGCCGGCCGGGAGGAACCCGCCCCAGCGCAGCCGGTCGGGCTGGAGCGCGAACGGGAGCGTCGTCCGGCCGCGGGCGAGCAGGAGGAGCGGGCGCGGGCGGTCCCACAGGCGCATGCGCTCGAGCCAGGGGCGGCCCGGGCCGCCCACGAGCGCGGCCTCCTCCCGCCGGAGCCGGACGAGGCCGTCGGGCGCGTGGAGCAGGCTCTCGAGGCGCAGGCGCAGGCCGAGCCCGCGGACCGGGGCCGGCGCGTCGACGACGACCCGCCCCTCGAGGCGCTCGCCGGCGCGCGCGAACGGCGGCAGCTCGAGGCGGACGCCGAGCGCCGCCGCGTGCCGGCCGCGGCGCACGACCGCCGGCTCGACCGCGAGGAACCCGGGCGGTCGTCGGCCCGGGGGCGGGCGCCCCACGAACAGGAACGGGTGCAGCGCGGCGAGCGCGCGCCGGGCGGCCCGCCCCGCGCGCGCGTCCACGGCGCGGCAGCCGAGCACCGTGCAGCGCCCGTGCTCGCGGAAGCAGCCGAGGTGGTGCTCCGTCCCGCACGCCGCGCACGCGACGACCTCGTCGCCGTCCGGGCCGCGCAGGTCGGCCAGGCAGTAGGGACAGCGCTCCGCGGCCACCTCGGCCTCCCCGACGCCCGGGACCGGGCGCGCGTCGACGTCAGTGCCAGCCGATGTCGTCGGTGAGGCGCGCGACGACGACGGCGCTCGCCCCCGCGAGCGCGGGGGCGTCCGCGTCCGCCTCGGCCTCCTCCTGCGTCGCGTAGCCGAGCACCCACGCGCCCTCGCGGTCGTGGTGGTGCTCGAGCTTCGAGCCGTCGTCGCCGAGCAGGTAGAAGCGCCCGACCGCGCGGCCGTCCCGCCGGCCGCCCGACCCGCCGGGCCAGCGGGTCCACGTCCCCCCGACCCGCAGGGCCACGCGCTCGAGGACCCACAGGTTCGTCCGGCCCATGGGGAAGTGCCGGTCGAGGAAGGCGAGGCTGCCGAGCGGCGACGGGTCCGCGAACAGGCGCGAGAGGGCCCCCGGCCCCGTGCTCTGGACGAAGACCTGCGCGTCCGCGACCTCGAAGGGGTGCGGGGCGCCGGCCGGGACGTCGAGGAGCGTGAGCGGCACGGCTCGCCAGGCTACCCGCTGGGGCCCGCGGCGCGCGGGCGCCCCCGGCGCCCGCTTCCGCACCTCGCGCGCCCGGCACCTCCTTGCGGTCGACGGCCCCGGTGTGCTTCCCTCGGGGGGGACTCCAGCGGTCGGGGAGAGCACATGGGCGCGCTGCGGCTCGGGACGGTCGGCCTCACCCTGGCGTTGTCGACGCTCGCGCCCGCGTTCGCGCAGCCGGCCCCGCGGCCCGACCCGCGCGCCGCCACCGGCGCGCTCGAGGACGCCGGGCGGGTCGGCCCCGCGTGGGCCGAGGCGCTCGGGGCCACCGGGCGCGACTACGCGCGGGCCGCGCTGCGGCTCGCCTCGCCCGGCCAGCGCGCGGACTACCTGGCCGGCCGGCTCCCGATCGGGACCTTCTACGACCTCGCGGCCGCCGGCGTGTTCGGCGAGGCGGCGCTCCGGCCGGCCAGCTACATGGAGGTCCGGCGCGGCCTCGAGGCGGCCGGGCTCGTGGGCGAGCTCGACCGCCTCGTGGGCGACCTCGACCTGCGCGCCCGCCAGCGCTTCGTCGACGGCGAGCTGACCCCGCGCGAGCTGTTCGCCGGGCAGGCGCGCGCGCGCGGCTCGTGGCGCGACGGCGCGCGGCCGGCCGACTACGCCCGACTCACCGAGCGCCTGCGCGCCGAGGGCGAGCTTGCGCGGCTCGAGGCGGCGCTCCCGTCCTGGAGCGAGGCCGAGCGCGCGGCCCTGCGCGAGGGGCGCATGGCGCCGCGCCGTGTGTTCGAGCTGGTCCGCGCGCACGAGGCGCGCCACGCCGACGTCGTGATCATCGGCGGCGGCATGGCGGGGATCGCCGCCGCGCGCCGGCTCGAGGCCGAGGGGCGGCGCGTCGTGATCCTCGAGGCGAGCGAGCACCGCGGCGGCCGCGTACGGACCGACCACCGGACGTTCTCGCTCCCGCTCGACGTGGGCGGCGCGTGGATCCACAACTTCCACGAGAACCCGACCGGCCGGATCGCCGAGCGGCTCGGGCTCGAGCTCCTGCGCGACGTGCCCGAGACGCGGCTCGTGTTCGACGGCTCGCGCGCGCTCCAGCCGTTCGACGACGCGCGGTTCGAGGCCTGGGAGGCCCGCGTCCACGCGGCCGCCGAGCGGGCCCGGGCCGAGGGCCGCGACGTGTCCGTCGCCGAGGCCATGCGCCCGGCCGAGCGCGACCCGTTCCTCGAGCGGTTCGTCGGCAGCTCGAGCCACGGCGTCACCGACGGGCGACGGCTCTCGGCGCGCGACCACCTGCTCATGACCCCCGAGTCGGAGGACCGGCTCGTGCGCGACGGCATGGGCCGGATCACGGACGCCCTCGCCCACGGGCTCGACATCCGCACGGGGCGGCCCGTCGAGGCCGTCGAGTGGAGCGGCGACCGCGTGCGCGTGCGGGCCGGCGGCGAGGTCTTCGAGGCGGGGCGCGTGATCGTGACGACCTCGCCCGCGGTCCTCGCGGCCGGCGGCGTCGCGTTCAGCCCGGCGCTCCCGGCCTGGAAGGCCGACGCCGCGGCCGCGCTCCCCATGGGCCGCTACGGCAAGGTCATGCTCGAGTTCGGCGCCGACGTGTTCGCCGGCGTGGCCCCCAAGGGGGCGCGGATCTACGACACGACGAACCCGCGGGGCGTCGTCGAGTACGTGATCCAGCCGTTCGGCGAGAACGTCGTCGTCGCGCTGTTCGGCGGGCAGCTCGCCGAGGACATGGAGCGGCTCGGGCGCGACCGCGCGGTCGAGTACGTGAAGGAGCGGCTCGCGAAGATCTTCGGCGAGCGGGTCGGGCCCTCCGTGCGGCGGGCCGAGCTCACGACCTGGAACACCGACCCGCTCACGCGCGGCGCGTTCTCGGCGGCGGCCCCGGGCCGCTACGACGCGCGCGACGGCCTGTCCCGGCCCGTGGGCGACCGGATCTTCTTCGCGGGCGAGGCCACGGCCCCCTCCAAGTGGGTCGCGACGATCGCGGGCGCCTACCTGAGCGGCGAGCGCGCGGCCGAGGAGGTCTCGTCCTCGCTGCGCGAGGGGCGGCCGGCGGACCCGCTGGCCCGCTTCCGCCGCGCGGACGGGACCGTCGAGTGGCGCCGCGCGCTCGGCGAGCGGGCGCTCGGCGAGGCGGGCGGCCTGGCCCACTTCGGCCTGGCCCTGTTCCTCAAGGAGCTCGCGGTCGTCGCGGCCACGGGCGACCGGCTGCGGATCGAGGAGTTCTTCGACTCGCTGCTCACGACCGACTTCTACACCCACTACGGCCTGTTCGTGCTCGGGGCCCGCGCGGGCGAGGTCGCCTACGTGAAGTTCCTCGAGCGCCACGTGCGCCCGCGGTTCGTGAACGGGGTGCTCAAGACGAACGTGGCCCTGGCGGTCGGGATCGCGCTCCCGGAGCTCGTGGCCGGGCGGTTCGAGGGGCGGACGTTCGCGATCTCGCTCGCCTCGCTCGGGGTCTCGTCGGCGGCGGTCAAGGCCGGCGTCCGCGGGCTCGCGTGGGTCACGACGCTCGACGAGGCCCGGGCCACGGGCGCGCTCGCCCGGCTCGGGCCGCGCGCGGCCACGCTCGCGCGCGCGGGCGGCTGGTTCTACACGGCGGCCGAGCTCGCGGTCGTGCTGTGGGTCGCCGAGGAGCTCGACCAGGCGGTCACGGCGCACCTCGACACGCGCGCGGCGCGCCGGGCCCTGGGCGAGGCGGGCCAGGCCTTCCTGGCCGCCGTGAACGCCCCCGGCGCCGGCGCCGCCGAGGTCGCCCGGGCCGCGGCGGCCTACCGCGAGGCGTGGACGGCCTGGCGCAACCGCATGTTCGAGCCGCTCGAGCTCGAGGAGGTCCGCTTCGCGGCCCGGCTCGAGAAGGCGGCCCGCGAGGCGAAGCTCGCGGCCGACCGGCGCGCGGCGGCGCTCGCGCGCGTGGACGCGCACCCGGCCCTGCGCGCGTCGCTCGTGGCGCGCCACGGCTCGGTCGAGGCCTACGCGGCCTCGCTCGTGGCCGCCGACGAGGCGCGGCTCGCCCGCGACCTGGCGGAGATCGGCGCGAGCTACGAGCGGGCCCGCGACGGGCACCTGCGGCGGGTCTACGAGGAGGGCCGCCGCGGGCGGACGCTCATGGACGGGCTCGAGCACGGCGCCTGGCTCGCGGCCGGCGCGCGCGAGGGCGCGGCCGGCGACCCGTACGGGGCGCGCGGCGACCTGTTCGCGCGCGCAGGGCGCTGGCGCCTGCGCGAGGGGCTCGAGGACGCGCTCGAGGGCGGGTCCGCGAACCGCATGGAGACCTACGAGGACGAGGCCTCGGTGCTCGCGGCCGCGCGGGCGCGGCTCCTGCGCGAGGGCCGGCGCGCCGAGGCGCGCGCGCTCGAGGACGCGCTCCGCGAGCTCGCGCGGGTCCGCGCGGCGGACGCGGCCCTGTTCGCGGCCCACGGCC
>JANJTH010000439.1 GCA_024711205.1 Planctomycetota bacterium
GGCGGCCGGACGCCCGAGCGCGGCCCTCGCGCGGCGCGGTCCGCCTCCGGGCGCCCCGGCGAGGCCCCGGGCGACGGCGCCGGGTTACCCTCGGCCCGTGGAGGCGCGATGAGGGACACGGCCGACTTCGAGGAGACCGAGGCGGCGCTGCGCCAGCGCGTCGAGGCGGCGATCCGCAGGAGCCCCGCCCGCTGGGTGGAGGTCCGGCTCGAGGAGACCGTCGGCACCTCGGTCGTGTTCCGCGGCGCGCGGCTCGACGCGGCCCAGGGCGCGCTCGACCGCGGCGGGTTCGTGCGCGTCCTCGCGCTGGGCGGCGGCTGGGGGACGGCGAGCTTCAACGACGTCGACCAGCTCGAGCGCAAGCTCGACGAGGCGCTGGCCTGCGCGCGGGCGATCCCGGCCGAGCCGGTCGCGATCGCCGAGGTCGCGCCCGTCGTCCACGCGGTCCGCCCGGCCCTGGCGCGCGACTTCCGCGGCGTGTCGCTCGCGGACAAGGTCGCGCTGCTCCGCGAGCTCAACGCCGTGATGCTCGCCGAGGACGACGCGATCCGCTCGACGCGCGCGATCTACCGCGACCGCGTGCAGACCGTCCGCTACGCCGACTCGGCGGGCGCCTGGATCGTCGAGGAGCGCCCGCTCCTCGACCTCTACCTGAACGCCGAGGCCGTGCGCGGCGACGACGTCCAGACGGCGACCGAGGCGGTCACGGTCGCCAACCGCGGGCTCGAGACCCTGGTCGACCGGCACGACATGGCGCGCGAGGCCGCGCGCCGCGCGCGCGCGCTCCTCGACGCGCCCTCGGTCCAGGGCGGCTGCTACCCGGTCGTGCTGAACCCGACGCTCGCAGGCGTGTTCGTGCACGAGGCGTTCGGACACCTCTCCGAGTCGGACTTCGTCTACGAGAACGAGGAGGCGCGCGGCGCCATGCGCATGGGCCGACGCTTCGGCCGCCCGCTGCTCAACATCGCCGACAGCGGGGTCGAGGAGCGCGAGGGCGACCTCCCCGGCACGCACGCCTACGACGACGAGGGCGTGCCCATGCGCCGCACCCAGCTCGTGCAGGAGGGCGTGCTCGTGGGCCGGCTCCACTCGCGCGAGACGGCGGCCAAGCTCGGCGAGGAGCCGACGGGCAACGCGCGCGCGCAGGACTACAACCACCCGCCGCTCGTGCGCATGCGCAACACGTTCATCGAGCCGGGCGAGACGTCGTTCGAGGACATGATCTCGGACATCGAGCTGGGCGTGTACGCCTGCAAGTCGCGGGGCGGGCAGACCTGCCTGGGCAACTTCTCGTTCAGCGCGGCCCACGCGTTCATGATCCGCGACGGCAAGGTCGCCGAGCTCGTGCGCGACGTGATCCTGGCCGGGAACCTCTTCGAGACGCTCGAGAACGTGACCGCCGTGGGGCGCGACTTCGCGTGGGACAACGCCGGGCGCTGCGGCAAGGACGGGCAGTCCATGCCGGTCGGCATGGGCAGCCCGCACGTGCGGATCGAGAACGTCGTCGTGGGGGGGCGCTGAGGTGGGCGGCCGTGTGAGCGGCGGGGCGGCGACGGACGCGGCGGACGCCTTGCTCGCGAAGCTCCGCGCGCGGCTGGGCCCGGAGGCGAGCGCGGTCGAGACCTACGCGACATCGAGCGACGGCCTCGAGGTCCGGTTCGTCTCCGGCAAGGTCAAGGGCGCCTCGGCCCGCGAGTCGTCGGGCGTGGCCGCGCGGGCGATCCGCGGCGGGCGGCTCGGCTTCGCGGGCGCGCGCGACCCGTCGCCGCGCGGGCTCGAGCGGCTGTGCGAGCACGTCGAGGACGCGCTCGGCGTGGGCGACGCGAGCGACCTCGCGCTCCCGGGCCCGGGCCCGGCCCCGGCCGACGAGGCCGCGCTCGGCGCCTGGGACGACGCGACGGCCGGGCTCGGCGTGGCCGACCTCGTCGCGCTCGGCGAGGCCGTGCTGGGCCCCCTGCGCGCGCGGTTCCCGGGCGTCGTGTTCGACGCGAGCGTCCGGCGCAGCGTCGTCCACGCCCGGCTCCGCAACCACGCCGGCGTCGACGTGACCTGGCGCGCGACGGCCGTCTCGGTGGGCGTCGAGGCGAACCGCACGCGCGAGGACGACGTGCTCCTGACCTGGGAGTCGGCCGCGACGCCCGGGCGCGCCGCGCTCGACCCCGCGGCCGTCGTCGAGGCCGTGGCGCGCCGCCTGGCCTGGGCCGAGCGGACCGTCCAGGCGCCCTCGGGCCGGCTCCCGGTCCTGTTCACCCCGGCGGGCGGCGTGCTCCTCTGGTCGCCGCTCCTCCAGGCCCTCGGCGGCAAGACCGTCATGCTCGGGACCTCGCCGCTCCGCGAGCGCGTGGGCGAGCGCGTGCTCGACCCGCGCGTGCGCCTCGTCGACGACGGCCTGCGCCCGGGCGCGCTCGGCTCGTCGCCGTTCGACGACGAGGGGACGCCGCGCGCCACGCGCGCGCTGATCGACGGGGGGACGCTCACGGGCTTCGTCCACGACCTCGAGACCGCGCGCGCGACCGGCCAGGCGCCGACCGGCAACGGCGAGCGCCCGGGCGTGCTCGGCCGCCCGGGCCCCGGCTTCGGGCACGTGGCCGTCGACGGCGGCGACCGCCCCTGGGAGGACCTGCTGCGGTCGATCGACCGCGGGCTGCTCGTGCACACGGTCACGGGCATGGGCCAGGGCAACACGCTGCCCGGCACGTTCAGCAACCCGCTCGACCTGGCCTACCTCGTCGAGGGCGGCCAGGTCGTCGGCCGCGTGAAGGACGTCTCGATCGCGGGCAACGTGTACGACCTGCTCGGGCCCGAGCACCTGGCCGGCCTCTCGGCCGCGCCCGAGCCCGTGGGCGGCGGCTACCACCTGCCGTGGGTCCTCGTGCGCGACCTGCGCTGCGTGTCGAAGGCGGGCTGACCGGGCCGCCCCCGGGGCCCGGGGGTCGCCCGCCCGCGCCCCGCTGGGAGCCCTCGGAGTGGTCCTCGGCGAAGGCCCGCGCGACGCCGGCGGGGCCGCGCGGACAGCGGGAGCGCCCCGCGCTCGCCCGGAGGGACCTCGCGCTTGCAGCCGGCGTCGACGGCGAGCGCGGCCGAGCCCGCGACGTCCTCGAGGTCGTTCAGACCGAGCGGCGGCGAATCCCCAGGCCCAGCCCGTCGCGCTTCTTCGGGGCCTCGGCCTCCGGCGCCGGGGCCGCCTCGAGCGGCTTGCCGTCCGCGCGGAACACGACGTAGCTGAACCAGTCCCCGAGGACGTTGAACGCCTCGTCGACGACGAACCCGTCCGCCACGGAGCGCGGCTGGCGGTGGGGCGGGGCGTCGATGAGCACCGCCTCCTTCCCCTTCGTCTCGATGCGCGGGACCTGCCCGTCGGGGTAGGGGGGCACGACGAACAGCACGAAGGCCGGCTCGAAGCCGACCTTGAGCGTCCGCTCGGGGCGCCCGTCGCCGATGTATCGGCCGTGCGTCCGTCGGAGCTCCCACAGGCGCTCGGGGAGCTGCGCGCGGAGCTGGGGCCGGATCTTGAACAGGGAGGCGAGCATCACCGCCGCGTCGTCGGACCCGAGCGTGGGGCGTGCGGCGGGCGCGCCGGCCTCGCCCGCGGTGGCCCCCGGGGCGTCGGCCGTGGCCCCGGCATCGGCCGCCCCGGCGGGGCCCTCCGCGCCCTCCGCGCCCTGCGTCCCGGCGGCCGCCGCGC
>JANJTH010000448.1 GCA_024711205.1 Planctomycetota bacterium
GCCCGGCCGCGCCGGGCGGCGCCGGCGGCGGGCCACCGGCCAGCGTCGGCGACGAGGCGCCCCCGCCTGCCCAGCCCGGCGCGGGCGCGCCCCCGCCCCGGCCCGAGGACGGCCCCGTCACGGAGATCACGGTCACGCCGCCCGCCGTGAGCGGCGATCGGCGCGAGGTGCGGTGGGGCGGGCTGATCGCGTTCTCGAGCGCGCTCCGGCTCGGGCTCGCGGGGTTCGACGCGCCGGGGAGCGGGCCCGTGCGCGCGCGGGCGCGGGTGCTCGTGGGGCCCATGGAGGTGCCCTGCGACGTCGAGGAGGGCGAGGCCTTCCCGCTCGGCCCGGGCGTGGGCGTCCTCGACGTCGTGTCGCCCGACGACCGGCGCGCGCTGTTCCGCTGGCTCGTCGCGCCGCCGGCGGGCGCCCCCTGGGAGTCCGTCCTCGCGCCGCGCCCCGCCGATGGGGGCGCCCTCGCCCTGCGGACCGCGGCGCTCACGCGGCTCCAGCCCGAGCCTCCGCCCGGCGCCGACGCCCCGCTCGCGCGCGCCCTCGTGGGGCTGTGGATCAGCGTCTCGCACGCCGTCGCGCGCCCGCGGCCCGACGGGACGACGGCGCCCGCGGTCACGATCCAGGTCTATCCCGCGGACTACGACCGACGCGACGAGCAGCCCTACGACCGCCACGTCGACGTCACCGAGGGTGCGGTCGTCGCGGGCCCGCTCGCGCGGTTCACGCTCCGCCGGATCGTGCCCACGGACCGCGCGAGCCGCCGCTGGGGCCACGTCGAGCTCGCGCCGGCGCCCTGAGCCCGCGGGCCTTCAGCGCCCCGCGCGCAGCCAGGCGTCGTCGTCCGGGGCGAACGCGACGTCGGCGCGCGGGACGCGGGCCCAGTCCAGGCCGCCGGCGGCCGCGAGCGCGTCGCGCAGCGCCGCGGCCGGGAGCGCCTCGACCGCGGGCCCCGCGAGCCCGCTCCAGCGCGCGAGGAGCGCGACGACGCGCGCGGGCGGGACGCCCAGCTCGCGGTAGTGCGCGAGGCGCGAGTCGCCGTGGCGCTTCGCGAGGCGCCGCCCGTCGGGGCCGCGCACGAGCGGGAGGTGCGCGAAGCGCGGCGCGGGCAGCTCGAGCGCCGCGTAGAGCAGGAGCTGCCGCGGCGTCGACGGGACGAGGTCGTCGCCTCGGATCACGTCGGTCACGCCCTGCGCCGCGTCGTCGACGACGACCGCGAGCTGGTAGGCCGCCTCGCCCGTCTTCTTGGCGACCACGAAGTCGCCCCCGCGGCCCGGGTCGTGGACCTCGCGCCCGCGGAAGGCGTCCTCCCAGGCGACCTCGCCCCCGCCGGGGCCCGGGTCGAGGGCGAACCGCCAGCACGGCGCGCGGCCCGTCTCGCGCTCGGCCTCGGCCGCCGTCGCGAACCGGCCGCGGCAGGTCCCCGGGTAGACCGGGCCGTCGTCGCCCTCGTGCGGCGCCGACGCCGCGCGCTCCACCTCGGCCCGCGTGCAGACGCACGGGTAGACCCGCCCGGCCGCGTGGAGCGCCGCGAGCGCCGCGGCGTAGGCCGGGCCGCGCGCGCTCTGGAGCGGGGCCTCGCGGTCCCAGTCGAGCCCGAGCCAGGCCAGGTCGGCCCGCGCCTCGTCGATCGCGCCCGCGCGCGTGCGCGGGCCGTCGAGGTCCTCGACCCGCAGCACGACCTCGGCCCCGCCCGCGCGCGCCCACAGCCAGGCGAGCAGGAACGAGCGGGCGTTGCCGAGGTGCAGCGCCCCGGTCGGGCTGGGCGCCAGGCGCGTGCACGGGCCGGCCGCGCGCGGGGCGCCCCCGCCTGCGTCCTCGCGCGCCGGCGCCCCGCCGCCGGGGGTCACATCTGCTCCAGCGCCTCGATCCCGAGCAGCCCGAGGGCCTCCGCCATGGCCTTCTTCGCCGCGGCGACGAGCAGGAGCCGGGCCGCCGAGACGGCCTCGCCCGGGAGGTCGCCCAGGGCCTCCGCGCCGATCACGCGCCGCTCGTGGACGAAGCGGTTGACCCGCTGCGAGAGCTCGAGCACGTAGCGGGCGACGACGCTCGGCTCGTGCTCGGCCGCGGCCTGCCGCACGCGCGCCGGCATGTCGGCGAGGGTGCGCAGGAGCGCCTGCGCCTCGGGGTCGTCGAGGGCGCCCCAGGCCACGTCGAGCGCCGGCGTCCCGCCGTGCTTGCGGAGGATCCCGGCCAGGCGCGCGTGCGCGTACTGCAGGTAGGGCCCCGTGTCGCCCTCGAACGAGAGCAGGCGGTCCCAGTCGATCCCCGGGCCGTCCGCGCGCGTGAGGTCGATCGCGTTCGTCCGGTTGCCCTTGAGGTCGAAGAACTTGACCGCGCTCGTCCCGATCGCGCGCGCGACCTCCTCGCGGACCTCGGCCGAGAGCTCGGCCTTCTTGTCCGCGCGCGCGGCGGCCTCGCGGGCGCGCGCGCGCGCGCGCTCGAGCACCTCGTCGAGGAACACGGCCGTCCCCCCGCGCGTGCTCATGCCGAGGTACTTGCCGAACCCGACGTGGTGGCAGGCGAGCCCCTGCGCCCAGGCCACCCCGCGCGCCGCGAGCGCGTCCTTGACCGCGAACACCTGCGTGAAGTGGTCGCGCTGCTCGTTGCCGACCACGTAGAGGACCTGCGCGGGGCGGTAGGTCAGCGCGCGGTAGCGCACGGCCGCCAGGTCCCGCGTGCCGTAGGTCGTGCCGCCGTCGCCCTTCCTGAGCATGCAGAACCCGAGCTTGGCCGCCGAGAGGTCGACCCCGCGGGGGCGCCCCTCGCCGGGCCCCTCGTCGCCCGGGTCGTCTTCGCCCGCGGCGTCGCCGTCGCCGTCGCCGCCGGCCGCCGCCGCGCCCGCGCCGCCGGCCTCCGCCTTCTTCAGGGCCGCCTCGAGGTTCGCGAGCCGGCCCCGCGCCCGGTCCGCCTGCTTCGCGAGCTTCGGGCCCTCGGGGCCCGCGCCCGCGGCCTTCGCCTGGGCGTCGAGGCCCTCCACCTCGGCCCGCAGGGCGGCGGCCGCCGCGCGCCGCTCCTCGAGCTGCTCGGCGGGCGTCTTGCCGTCGACGAGCAGGCCCGTGGCCTCGAGCTCGTCGAGGACGGCCTGCATCTTGTCCTCGTAGAAGCTCTCGCCCGCGGCGCTCTCGTGCGTGATCCCGAGCAGCTCGTAGATCCGCGCGAACTCGGCGAGCGAGCGCTCGACGAAGAACCGCCACAGCCGGCGCGCCTCGGGGTCGCCCTCCTCGAGGCGCTTGAACCAGGTCCGCCCCTCCTGCGCGACCGCCGGGTCGGCCTTCTTGGCCTGGTTGATCCGCACGTAGAGGTCGACGAACACGTCGACGTCGCGCGCGCCCTCGGCGAGGCGCCGCTCCGCCTCCGCGCGCCAGTCGGGGCGCTGCCAGGCGGCGATCATGAGCCCGAACTGCGTGCCCCAGTCGCCCAGGTGGTTGACGCCCACGACCTCGTGGCCGAGCGCGCGGAAGATCCGCCCGAGGCTCCAGCCGATCACGGTCGAGCGCAGGTGACCCAGGTGGAACGGCTTCGCGACGTTGGGGCTCGAGAAGTCGATCACGATCGTCTTGCCGCGCCCCTCGTCGCCGCCCGCGTACGGCGCGCGCGTCCAGACCGCCTCGAGCACGGTCCGCGCGACCGCGGCGGGGTCGAGCCGGAAGTTCACGAACGGGCCGGCGGCCTCGACCGCGCGCACGGGCGGCGCCGGCTCGAGCCCGGCGACCTCGGCCGCGACCGAGGCCGCCGCGTCCTTGCCCTTGCGGCCGAGCGCGAGCGCGAGCTTGAAGCAGGGGAGCGCGACGTCGCCGTGCGCCGGGTCCTTGGGCGGGCCGAGCAGCGGCAGGACGTCGCCCGCCGCGCAGCCGAGCCGCGCGGCCACGAGCGCGGCGATCCCGGGGAAGAACGACTCCACGCGGCCTCCTGACCCGGCGGCGGGCCGGACCGAACGGGGGGCGAGCCTACCCAAAGGGGGCCCTCGGGCAACGACGAGGGGTCGGACCGGGCGACGCAAGTCGTTGGCGCCCAGGGGGTGCGCGCGATACGCACGAAGCGCCAGGGCGTTTTACGACGGTCTGACACGGCCGCGGGCCGGGTTCCCTACCTTCACCTTCGTCCCACCGGACCTCGCCCCACCCGACCTCGCCCCCCAGGAGGCCGTCATGCGCCACGCCGCCCAGCAAGCCGGTCGCTCGCTCGCCGCCCTGCTCGTCAGCCTCGCCTGCGTCGCCGCCCCGGCGGCCGCGCGCCCGGCGCTCCCGAACAAGGAGTTCAACGACCTCAAGAAGGAGGCGCTCAAGGCGGCCCAGCGCGGGGACATGAGCGAGCTCGCGAGCAAGCTCCGCGAGCTCGGGCGCGACGACTCGGACCGCGCGATCGAGGCGATCGCGTCGATCGCGGTCCGGCTCCCCGACATGCAGATCTACAACGCCGCGCGGGACGTGATCGCCGGCATGCGGAGCGACGAGGCCACGGCCGGGCTCGTGGCGCTCGTGAGCAAGGACAAGAACCCCATGGTCCGGATCCTCCTCGTCGACGCGCTCGCGCAGCGCGACGACGAGGCCTCGGCCGGGGGGATCGCGGCGGCGATCGGCGATCGGACCGAGGAGGTGTCGCGGGCGGCGATCCAGGCCGCGCGCAAGCGCAAGCTCACGGCGGCCGTCGACGCGCTGATCGACGTCGTGGCGAAGCTCGAGGCGAAGGACGACGGGAGCCTCCTGATCACGCTCGCCCGCGAGGCGCTCAACGAGATCACGGGCGAGGCGTTCGCGAAGGCGGCCGACTGGCGCAACTTCTGGGAGCCGCGGAAGGCCACGTTCCGGCCGGTGACCGGCGGGCAGAAGAAGGACCTGGCGGGCACGAGCGAGCGCAAGCGCCCGGTCTTCTTCGGGAGCGAGATCAAGAGCAACCGCGTCGTGTTCGTGATCGACGCCTCGGGCTCCATGGAGGCCGCCGACCCGGGCACGGCCAGCTCGAGCGAGGCCGCCGGGGCGAGCCGCGTCCGCATGGAGCGCGCCAAGCAGCAGCTCGCGCAGGTCGTGGCCGCGCTGCCCGACGACGTCCGGTTCACGATCGTCAGCTACAGCGGGATCCTCTACCAGGGCGGCGCCGGCGGCGCCGGGACCCTCCCCCCGGGGACGCCCCAGGACGGCCCGCTCCCGCCGACGATCGGCGGGTTCGAGTGGCTCAAGGTGTTCAAGCCGCGGCTGACGCCCGCGAACGCCCGGACCAAGGCCGAGGCGGCCGAGTGGATCAGCCAGCTCAAGGCGAACGGCACGACCTTCACGCTCCAGGCGATCCGCGCGGCGCTCGAGATCGACGGCGCCGACACGATCGTGCTCCTGTCGGACGGCATGCCGACCGAGATCGACCGCAAGACGGGCGAGGGGCTCACCCCCGAGAAGGTCCTCGAGGAGGTCACGGCGCTGAACCGCTTCCGCCGCATGCGAATCGACACGTTCGGCTTCGACCCGGCCTCGGGCGGGGCCGTGAACGCGGGCGGCTCGCGCGGCGGGCGCCGGGGCGGCGGCTTCGCCTCGCTCGGGCAGTTCATGCAGGACCTGGCCGAGCAGAACGGCGGGGGCTACACCCAGATCCCGTGAGAGAAGCGGGGGTTCGGGCCGCGCTCCTGGCGGAGCGTGGCCCGAACCCCCGCTTCTCTTTGTGGGGATGGGGCCGCGGGAGGGACGGCGGAGGCGCCGAGCCCTGCGTGGTGTGGAGGTCGGGAGAGGGGGCGCCCTGCGGGCGCCCCGGGTGTTTTTGGGATGCACGGGGGGAGGTGCGGGCGGGCTAGGCACGGTGGAGGAAGTCCCATGCGCCCGACGAAGCCCGTCCGCACGCACCTGGTCCTGATCGCCGCGCTGGGGCTGGCCCTCGCGGGGCCCGTCGCCGGGCAGGAGTCGCTCGAGGTGACCGCGGGCGCGCTGAACCTGCGCACGGGGCCGGGGACGGGCCACGGGGTCGCGGGCTCGCTCGCGCGGGGCGAGGTGTACGCCGGGCTCGAGCGGCGGTCCGGGTGGGTCCGGCTCCAGGTCGGCCAGCGGACCGGCTGGGCGAGCGACGGCTACCTGCGGGCCTCGAGCCTCCCGCGCTCGGTCGTGACGGCCAGCGCGCTCAACGTGCGGAGCGGCCCCGGCACGGGCCACGGCGTGCTCGCCAGCCTCGCGCGCGGGGCGCAGGTCGTCGTGCGCTCGTCGAGCGGGTCGTGGCGCCGGATCGACCTCGGCGGGCGCGCGGGCTGGGTCCACGCCGACCACCTCGCCGGCGCGGGCGGCTCCGTCGCCCCCGGCGTGACACCGAGCCCGGCGCCCGCGCCGCCGCCGAGCACGAGCCGGCCGCGCTCGTCCGCGGGGTTCATCCAGCTCGCGGCCTCGGGGCCCGGCTTCTACTGCTACTCGCCCGCGAGCCGGCGCTGGGGCACGCCCGCCATGATCTACGGGATCGAGCGGCTCGCGGCCCGCTGGGCGAACGAGCGGCGCACGCCGCGGATCGGGATCGGCGACGTGAGCGCAGCCGCGGGCGGCAGGCTCTCGGGGCACGCGAGCCACCAGCGCGGCGTCGACGTCGACGTGCGACCGATCCGGCGCGACGGCGTCGAGGGCCCGTCGACGATCCACCAGGCCGTCTACGACCGCGCCGGGACGCAGCGCGCGATCGACCTGTTCTACGCCGAGGTCCGCGTGACGCACGTGTTCTTCAACGACAGCCGCGTGCGGCGCGTGCAGCGCTGGCCGAACCACGACAACCACTTCCACGTGCGGATCCGCTGAGCGGGGGCGGGCTGCGCCCGCCCCCAGCGCGCCGGAGTGAAGGGACGCCGACGCCCCCCGCCCGGCAGCGCCTCGTTCCCCCGGGGGCTCGCGCGGAGCCTTCCTGTCTCTCCTGGCCCCTGCCCTCCCGACCGCGCAGCCTGACCCTCGCGCACGCTCCCCTTCGCGACCTCGCCCGGGCAAGATCCTGGCTCCCGGAGCCTGCCGCGCATGGACCGACTCGACCTCGTGGCCCCGCTCGTGGGAGGCCTCGCCCTCGGCCTCGTGCTCGGCGGAGGGACGGTCCTCCTCCTCGGGGAGAGCAAGCAGGCCGGTCCCCCTGCACCCGCCGTCGCGCCCCCATCGCCCCCGGTCGCGCCGAGCGCGCGCGACGCGACCCCGCCGCCGCCCTCGCCCGAGCCCTCCGGCCTCCCGCCCCGGGGCGACCCGGCGTCGGAGGCCCCCGAGGCGCCCGGGCCGACCGCGCAGCCGCCGCCGGTGGGCCCGGACGTCGTGGCCGCCGCGGTCGCGGCGCGGCGCGCCGCGCGCCACGCGCCGCTCGACCTCGCGACCGAGCGCGCGGCGCTCGAGGCGCAGGGGGCGCTGGACGCGGCGCTCCGGACCGACCCGGCCGCGCTCGACGCGGCGCTCGCCGCGCTGCGGACCCTCGACGACCCGTTCGACCTCGAGGTCCTGACGGACGCGCTCGCGCGGCGCCGCCTCCCCGCCGTCGCCGCGGCGGCGCTCGCGATCGCCCGCGGCGACGCGCACGCGCCGCGGCGCCTCGCCGCGCTCGCCGTGCTGGGCGCCCA
>JANJTH010000518.1 GCA_024711205.1 Planctomycetota bacterium
CGCGGCCGCGGCGGCGCGCGCGAGCGCGACCTCGTCGTGGAGCCGCTCGAGCGCGCGCAGCGCGGCCGCGCCGTCGAACGGGCCCGCCCCGGTCCCCGGCGCGCCGGCCTCGCAGCCGTGCGCCCAGCCGGCGCCCAGCCGCGCGAAGGCGCGCGCGTTCGCGGCCTGGTGGTCGTCGGCGACGCCGCGCAGCGGCACGACGACCGCCGGCAGCCCGACCCCGAGCAGCTCCGCGAGCGTCGCCGCGCCGCCTCGCACGAGCGCCAGGTCGGCCGCCCGGTAGGCCACGCCGATCTCGTCGGTGAACGCCGCCACGTGGGCCGGGACGCCCGCCGCCGCGTAGGCCGCGCGCAGCGCGGCCGCGGCCTCGTCGCTCCCGGCGAGGTGCACGACCGCGCGCCCCGCGAGCCGGGCCTTGCCCTCGGGCCGGGCCAGCGCGTCCGTGAGCGCCGCGTTGAGCTCGCGCGCGCCCTGGCTCCCGCCCGTCACGAGGAGCGTCCGCCGGTCGAGCGGCAGGCCGAGCCGCGCGCGGGCCTCCGCCTGGGACATGGCGCCCGCGGCCCCGAGCCCGAGCCGGGCGCCCTCGCCGAGCGGGGTGCCCGTGCGGACCACCGGGCAGGGGAGGCGCGCCTCGTCCCAGTGGGCGTAGGCCTCGCGCGCGAGGCGCGCGAGCCAGCGGTTCGCGCGGCCGGGGAGCGCGTTGGGCTCGAACAGCGCGAGCGGCGCGCCCGCGAGCCGGCCCGCGAGCGCGCCGGGCACCGACGCGAACCCGCCCAGGCCGAGCACGACGTCGGGGCGGAACCGCCGCACGTGCCCGACCGCCGCCGCGAGCCCGCGCGCCTGCGACCACGCGAAGCGGAGCGGGCGCGTGCGCGGCGCCGCGGGCACCGCGGCGTAGGGCAGCCCGCTCGCCCCGAGGATCCGCCGCTCGACCGGGCGGCCGCTGCCGAGGAACAGGACCCGCGCGCCGGGCGCGAGCGCCGCGAGCGCGCGCGCGACGGCGACCGCCGGGCACACGTGCCCGCCCGTCCCGCCGCCCGCGAAGAGCACGCGCGGGCCGTCCCCCGGCTGGCCGTCCGCCCTCGTCCCGTCGTCGCGCGCCACGCGGCACCCCCTGCGTCCTGATCGGCGCGCGCGGCCCATTGCGTTCAGCGCCTCCTGGGTGAAGTCAGCTCCGCGCTCGGCCCGCGCCTGGCCGACCTCCCTCCGGTCGGTCAGCCAGGCGCGGCCCTCCCACGTCGCTCAGGCCGAGACGGGCGCGAGCGCGGCCGGCGCCGGGCGCGGGCAGCGGCCCTCGGCCGCGACCTTCGCGAGGAGGCCGGCCGCGCACGACGCCATGAGGAGCTGGGACCCGCCGAAGCTCACGAACGGGAGCGCGATCCCCTTGGGCGGCACGGTCGCCGTCGCGACGGCCACGTTGAGGATCGACTGCACGCCGAGCACGAGCACGAGCCCGGTCGCGAGGAGGAACCCGAAGTCGTCGCGCGCCCGGTCGACCGCCTGCATGCCGAGCACGGCGAGCGCGGCGAAGGCCCCCAGGACGGCGAGCGCGCCCACGAAGCCCAGCTCCTCGCCCACGAGCGCGAAGATGAAGTCCGTGTGCACGTCCGGGAGGAACAGGAGCTTCTGCTGGCTCGCGCCGAGCCCGAGCCCGAACGGCCCGCCCGAGCCGATCGCGATCACCGCCTGGCGCGTCTGGTAGGCGACGCCGCCCGGGTCCGCCGAGGGGTCGAGGAAGGCCTGGATCCGGTTGCCGATGTAGGCCAGCTTGCGGGCCGCGAACACGACGAGCACGAGCAGGCCCGGGGCGCCCACGAGGAGGAGGTGCCGGAAGGGCACGCCGCCGAGGAGCAGCAGCGAGGTCGAGACGCAGAGGAGCAGGAGCGACGTGCCCATGTCGGGCTCGACCGCGACGAGGCCGGCCACGAGCCCGACGGCGCCGAGGGCCGGGAGCGACCCGCGCAGGCGGGCGAGGTGCTCGCGGCGCCCGGCCGCGTAGGCCGCGCAGAACACGCACACGGCCAGCTTCGCGAGCTCCGACGGCTGGCCGTTGAGCCCGGCCACGCGGATCCAGCGGCGCGCCCCGTTGATCTTCTTGCCGATCCCGGGGACGAGCACGAGCACGAGGAGCAGCGCGGTCAGCCCGAGGAGCGGCCAGGCGCGGCGGCGCAGCGCGTCGAGGTCGGTCGTGCGCGCGAGCACGAAGGTCCCCGCGCCGAGCGCCGCCCACAGGAGCTGCCGGCGGAGGAACAGGGTCGCGTCCTCGGCCTTGAGCGCGATCCCGGTCGACGTGGACGAGTAGACGAGCACGACCCCGAGCGCCATGAGCGCGAACGCGACGACGGCGATCCCCGTCGCCGTCGCCGCGGGCGCCCCGTCGTCGGCCCGCCCCGTGAACACGCCCGGCCCGCGCGCTCCGCTCACGGCGCCCCCAGGAGGCCCGTGGCGCCCAGGCCCACGACGCCGAGCGCGGCGAGCGCGAGCGCGGCCGCGTGGAAGCGGCCCACGATCTGGACCTCCTTCCAGCCGGCGAACTCGAAGTGGTGGTGGAGCGGCGCGCAGCGGAGCACGCGCTTGCCCGTCAGCTTGAACGAGGCGACCTGCGCGATCACCGAGAGCGCCTCGGCGACGAACACGCCGCCGATCACGACGAGCAGGAGCTCCTGCTTGGTCACGAGCGCGGCCACGGCGAGCGCGCCGCCGAGCGGGAGCGAGCCGGTGTCGCCCATGAACACGCGGGCCGGGTGGCGGTTGTAGACGAGGAACCCGCACAGGGCCCCGCCGAGCGCCCCGAGCACCGGGCAGATCGCGGCGGCCCCGGGCACGGGGGCGGCGCCCCAGGCCGCCGCGAGCGTCGGGTCGCCCGCCACGGCGGCAACCGCGAGGTAGGCGGCGACGGCCGCCAGCGCGCAGCCGCCCGCGAGGCCGTCGAGGCCGTCGGTCAGGTTCACGGCGTTCGAGGTCCCGGTCACGACGAGCGCGGAGAGCGCCACGAACCCGAGCGCGCCGAGCGGCAGCGCCCAGCCGAGCACGGGCACGTGCAGGCGCGTCAGGGCCGCCAGGTCGGGGCCCGCGCCGGGCGCGCCCCAGGCGGCCTGCCCGAGGAGCGCGCCCGCGACCGCGACCGCCACGACGACCTGGCCGACGAGCTTCTGGCGGGCCGAGAGCCCGCGCGTGCGCCGCTGCCCGAACGTCTTCTGCCAGTCGTCGGCGACGCCGAGCGCGCCGAGGCCCACGACCGCGCCCAGGAGCGCGAGGACGGGGACGCTCGTCAGGTCGGCGAGCAGCAGCGTCGAGAGGGCCGTGCCCGCGAGCATGGCGATCCCGCCCACGATCGGGGTCGAGCGCTTGCCCTTGTGGAGCGCGTTGAGCGTGTCCGAGTCGCTCTTGTCGTCGCGGTCGCCGAAGCGCCGACGCCGCGCGGCCGCGGCGAGGAGCGGGGTCACGACGAGCACGGCCGCGAGCGCGACGAGCGCGGCGAGCGCCGTGCGGGGGAGCGGGGCCTCGAGGGCGGGGACGAGTCGAGCGAGCACGGCGCCTCCTGGTGCGATCTCGGGGCGTTGTTCTGGGCGTTGTTCCGGGCGTTGTTCCGGGCGGTCTTCCGGGGGGGCGGTGGCGTCAGGCCGCGCGGGCCGTGGGCCCGCGGGCGGAGAGGTGATCGAGCGCGCCCGCGACGACCCGCTCGAGGCGGGCGACGCGGGAGCCCTTGACGAGGACGACGCGGCCCGGGCCGAGGGCCGGGCGGAGCGCCGCGAGCGCGGCCTCGGGGTCGGCGGCGCGCACGACGCGCTCGGGCGCGAGCCCGCCCGCGAGCGCGCCGTCGGCGAGCGGGCCCGCGGCCTCGCCCACGACGACGAGCAGGTCGAGCCCGAGCCGGGCGACGGCCCGCCCGACCTCGGCGTGGTGCGCGGGGCCGTCCTGGCCGAGCTCGGCCATGGGCCCGAGCACGGCCACGCGCGCGGGCGCGGGCGCGAGGCCGGCCAGCGTGTCGAGCGCGGCGAGGACGCTCGTCGGGTTCGCGTTGTAGCAGTCGTCGACGACGAGGGCCCCGCCGCGCGCCTCGACGCGGCACCGGCCCGCCGGGGCGCGGAAGCCGGTGAGCGCCGCCGCGGCCGCCTCGAGCGGGACGCCCAGCTCCAGGGCGAGGGAGAGCGCGACCGCGGCGCTCTGCGCGAAGGCGCGCCCGGGGACGGGCAGCTCGACCTGGACCGCGCGGCCCGCGCGGCGGGCGCGCACCAGCGCGAGGGCGCGCCCGCTGGCGCCGGCCTCGGGCGCGCCCGCAGGGAGCAGCCGCATCCGCAGGTCGGCCCCGGCCGCGAGCCCGGCCAGCCGGACCTCGAGGCCGCGCGCGCGGAGGCCCGCGGTCGCGGCGCGGAGCCGCGCGTCGTCGCCGCCCAGGCACACCCGGCCGCCCGGGGCCACGCGCGCGAGGAGCGAGAGCTTCTCGCGCGCCACACCCTCGACCGAGCCGAGCCGCTCGAGGTGCGAGGCGCCGATGCATGTGATCGCGGCCAGGTCGGGGCGGGCGATCGCGCCCAGGCGGTCGAGCTCGCCGGGGCCGCTCGTGCCGGCCTCGAGCACGACGACGTCGGTCGCGCGGTCGGCCTCGAGGAGCGTCAGCGGCAGGCCCACGTCGTTGTTGAAGCTCGCGCGCGGGCGGACGACCCGCAGGCCCGTGCCGGCGAGGACGTGCGCGAGGAGCTCCTTCGTGGTCGTCTTGCCGGCCGAGCCCGTGATCGCGACGACCGGCGCCGGGAGGCCCGCGCGGTATGCCGCGGCCAGGTCGCCCAGGGCGCGGCGCGCGCAGGGGACCGCGAGCACGGGCCGCCCCGGGCTCGGGTCGGGGAGCGGGCGCGCGCCCGGAGCGGGCGCCCCCACGACGACGGCGCGGGCGCCGCGCGCGAAGGCGGCCTCGACGAAGTCGGCCCCGCGGTGCCGCTCGCCGTCGAGCGCGCAGAACAGGGCGCCCGGGCGCAGCGCGCGCGTGTCCGTGGACACGCTCGTGAGCGGCCGCTCCGCGAGGCCCGCGGCCGCGGCGGGCAGCGGGGCGCCGATCGCGCGCGCGAGCGCGCCCAGGGTCGTGGCCTCCATGGCGAGGGACCTCCGCCCCCCTCTTCGGCCGCGGCACGCCGCGCGCTTGAAGGGGGCCGCGTGCGGCGGGCGACCACGTTGTTTCGGGCCCGCCGAGGTTCTAGGGTTCACGGACCGAGGTGGGCGCGCGAGGAAGCGCGGGCCGGCCCGAGGGGAGGAAGGCCCTTGCCCTGGCGCTGCGCCGCCTGCGAACGCGACCTGCCCGACAGCGAGGGCGCCTGCCCGGGCTGCGGCGCCCAGAAGACCGCCTGGACCCTGGTCGCCGAGCAGACGCGCCAGCTCGTCGTGTCGCGGGCCCGGCTCGTGTGCCTCCGTGGGGCCGACGCGGCGCCGGTCGCCCCGGGGGCGCCGCCGCCCGACCTCGCGGAGGCCGAGGCGTTCCCGGTCCTCGCCAAGGGGGAGCTCGCGGCGCTCGTGGCGCGGGGCGAGCGCCCGGCCTGGTCGCAGCGGGTCGTGGCGCGCGTGTGGCCGCGGGGC
This sequence comes from Planctomycetota bacterium, assembly GCA_024711205.1. Taxonomy (GTDB): domain Bacteria; phylum Planctomycetota; class J058; order J058; family J058; genus JANJTH01. Next base: position 5,569 of record JANJTH010000518.1, read on the forward strand.
GTGGGCACGGGCCCTGGCGCGCGCGACGTGACGCTCTCGGTCGAGCTGGCCGGGTGCGGGCCGCGCGCGCACGTCGTCCCCCGCGACCCGGCCGCGCCCCTCGGGCCCGAGGGCGCGTTCGACGTCGTGCTCCTCGGCGTGGCGGGCCCCGAGGACCTCGCGCCCGAGGTCTCCGCGGCCCTCGCGGCGGAGGGGCTCGAGGTCGTCGACCTCTCCGACCCCGAGGCCCCCGGCGGCTTCGCGCCGGAGGTCGAGGTCGCGGCCGTCCGCAAGCGCGTCGAGCTGCCGACCGCCCCCGCGGGCACGCCGCCCGTCGAGCTGCTCGAGGTCGAGGACGTGGGCTTCCCGCTCGGCCGCGCGATCCTGCTCCCGGACGGGCGGACCGGCGCCGACGACGCGACCGGCCTCACGGCGATCGCCGCGGCGCTCGCCTACGCGCGGCGGCGCCCCGGGCGGCGGCTCCTCCTCGCGGGCCACGCCGACGCCTCGGGCCCCGCGAGCGCCAACCTGGCGCTCTCGGCCGACCGGGCCGAGAACGTGCGCCTGTTCCTCGTGGGCGACCGCGACGGCTGGGCGGCCCACTGCCAGGCCCGCTACGACGTCGCGGACGTCCAGCGCGCCCTCGCGTGGGTCGCGCGGACCTTCGGCTGGGCCTGCGACCCGGGCGCGATCGACGGCGACTGGGGGGCGGCGTCCAGGAAGGCGCGCGACGAGTTCCGCGGGCGCGTGAACGCCGAGCGCGGGGGCGCGCTCGCCCTCGGGACGAAGCAGGGCGCCGCCGACTGGGCCGCGCTGTTCGACCTCATGGACGAGGCGCTCGCCCTGAAGCTCGAGACCGACCGCGCGCGCGTCGCGGACCTGCGCACCGGGCTCGCCTTCCTCGACCCGCCCACGCTCGCGTGCGGCGAGGCGTGGCCGAGCGAGCGGCCCGGCGCGGACGCGACCCAGGCCGCGGCCGACCGGCGCGTCGACCTGCTCTACTTCGACCCGGCCCACCTGCCCGAACTTTCGGGTGCGCCGCCCGGCGCGGGGATCTACGGCCCCGGCGCCTACCGCAAGGCTTGGCTCCCGGTCGACGACGCCTGGCGCGAGCCCGCGATTCCGGCCGAGGGCGACGCGCCGCTCGTGGTCGATTGCCCGATCCGCGAGACGCACGCGCCGGTCCCGACCCCGGCGGGCGCGGGGGGCGGCGCTTGAGCGGCCTCCCCTGGGGCGCGCGCGAGGTCGTCGTGACGCTCGCCTCGGGCGAGGTCGAGCGCGGCCGCGCGCTCGCGCGGACGGCCGACGGCCTCCTGCTCCAGGTCGCGGACCCGGCTCCAGGCGGCGCGGGGGCGCGCGAGCGCCGGATCGCGGCGGTGGACGCGCGCGCGCTCGACCTCGTCCACGGGCCGCTCCTCGAGCGCCCGCGGCTCGGTCCCCTCGCGCTCGAGGCCCCGGGCCCCGCGGCGTGGTCGGCCCTCCTCACGCCGGAGGGCCCGGTCCGGCCCTGGGCGCTCCTCACCGGCGCCGCGCTCCTCGACCTGGCGCGGGGCCCCGACGGCGACGACCTGCTCGCCCGCGCGACCTGCCTGCACCGGCCCGCGCCGCGCGGCCGGGCCGGGGTCGAGGGGGCGCGCGGGGCCGCGTTCCTGCTCCCGCTCGCGGGCCCCGACGACCCGGGCGCGCGGGCCGTCGTCGCCGGCCGCGCCGCGCTCGTCCGGGCGGCCTCCCCGGTCCGCCCTCTCGCCGGCCACCTGCGGCGCCTCCTGCGCGTGACGGACGGCCGCACGGGCGCGGCCGTCCTCCTCCGCCTGGCCGTCCCCGCCGTGCTGCGCGCGCTCCTGCCCACGCTCGACGCGACGGGCGTCGCGCTCGTGTTCGGCGCCGCCGCGCGCGCGCGCGCGGGCCCGGGCGCTCCGGGCGACGCGACCGCCCCCGCGGTCGACTGGGCCTGCCCCCTCTGCGACGAGCCGCAGGACGCGCTCGCCGCGCCCGAGGCCGCGTGCGCCTGGTGCGACGCGACCTGCGCGCCCGGCGACGCGCGCGCGGCGCGCGGGCTCCCCGAGGGCTGCGCGGCGCGGTTCGTCGTCGAGGCGCTCGCGGTCGCGGGCGAGCCCGGGGGGCACGAGCCGGACGCCACGCAGGGGCCCCTCGTCGCGCGACCCGGCGTCGGCCCGCACCTCCGGCCGGCCGGCGGCCCCGGCCCGCTCCTCACGCTGCGCCCCGAGCAGGTCGAGGCCCTCGGCTGGGACCACGCGCGGCGGCAGGGCCTCCCGGGGCTCCCGGCCGAGGTCGAAGAGCACGTGGCGGCCCTGTGGCCCGGCGCGGCGCGCGCGCTCGGCGCGGACGGGCTGGCCGCGTTCGCCGCGCGCGTCGCCGAGAAGGCGCGCGCCCACCGCCTGTGGGACGTGGCCGGGGCGTGCGCGCTCGCCGACGCGCTCCTCTGGCTCGAGGACCCGGACGCGGACCGGGCGGCCGGGGCCTGGCCGCTCCGCGAGGCGCTCGACGACCCGGCGGCGCCGGGCGAGGAGCGGGCCGCGCGCGCCGTCGCGTTCGCGCGCGCGGCCGCCGAGGCCCGCGCGACGGGGGCCGAGGGCGCGGACGTGAGCGACCAAGGGAGCGAGGTGGCGCGTGGCTGACTTCCCCTACAAGCGCTGGTCGTGGCGGTGCGGGTGCGGCGAGCGCTGGCCCAAGCGGACGCTCCAGAACCTGATCTTCGACCCGGTCGAGCAGCTCACCTGCCTCGCCGACTGCAAGGAGACCTACGACCCCGCGAAGCACGAAGAGACCGTCACCGGCGACGAGTACGTGCGCTGGCTCTGGAAGTGCGGCGGCTGCGCCGGGCTCGTCTCGTGGGCCGACGACTTCTGCCACAACCCGGCCTGCGGGCAGGCGTGGCTCGTGGAGCGCCCGCGCGTGCGCCAGGGCGGGAAGCCGACCTACTACCCGCCGAAGTACGAGAAGCCGACGCCCGAGGAGGAGGCCGAGGCCAGGCGCAAGATCGCCGAGAAGAAGAAGCACAAGCCGATCCCGGGCTGCCCCGAGGTGTGCGGGCTCCCGCACGAGTTCACGCTCCGGCTCGTGGCCGACCGCGACCAGGGCTGCGCGCGGGCGACCACGACGGTCCACGCGGAGCTCCTGCCCGCGATCGACCCGAACAAGACGGGGACGAAGGGCCGCCTCGACTGGACGCTCGAGGCCGGCGCCGAGCTGGTCCGGTTCGCGGGCGGCGCCGCCACGGCCTCGGGCACGGGCGTCGACACCCAGGTCACGCTCCACCCGCAGGTCGACGACGGCTACACGAAGTTCCCGGCGGGGACGGTCGAGCTCGCGTGCGCCTGGAACTTCGGGGGGCCGGCCGATACGACGCAGCGGGCCACCCTCCGGCTCCCGTTCCACGCGGGCACGACCGCGACCTGCCCGGCCGACTGCCCCGCGCCGAAGCTCGACGGCGTCGACGTCCGCGTGGTCGGGGTCGACGGCCTCCCGCGCGACCTCGAGGCCCTCTGCCCCGACGAGCCGGTCGTGCTCGAGCTCGCGCTCGACCCGCCGGTCGCCGCCGACGTGACCTGGACCCTCCTCGACGCCGCGGGCGAGCCCGTCGCGGGGAGCCCCGGGGGCCGCGGCTTCGAGGGCGCGGGGCTGCTCGGCCCCGGCCCCGTGCTCGAGGGGCGCACCGACGCGCAGGTCCGCCTGCTCCCCGGGCGTGGGCGCTGGGTCCGGCCCGCGCCGCCGACGACCGTCGGCGCGGCGGCGACCACGACGACCGACGCGGTCGAGTACGAGCTCGACGGCGCGCGCGTGCGGGTCGAGGTCCGCGCCGGCGGGAAGTCGGTGCAGCGCACGGTCGCGCTCGACTGGCACGCGGTCGAGCTCGCGGTCGAGGCGTCCTGGCACGGGACGCAGCAGGTGAAGCTCGGCGGCGCGCTCGTCACGAAGCGCTCGCCGGCCCCGCTCCGGGTCCGCTACCTGACGGCCGGGCAGGCGGGCCACGACGACGGCGCCTACGCGGGCTACGACGACGCCTTCGTGAACCTGGGCCTCCCCGGGGCGAGCGGGCTCGCCCGCGAGTGCGGGTTCGTGGCGAAGGTCGGGCGCGTCGAGGCGACCGCCCACGACTGCGCGCGGGCGGGGGGCTGCCTCGACGACCGCTGGGGCGTCGGGTTCGTGCAGGCGCACCGCCCGGGCGGGCGCTGGTGGAAGTTCGAGCGCGTGAGCGGCCCCGAGCACCGCCCGCGCTGGCTCATGGCGCACACGACCTACGGCGGCGCCAAGCTCCTCCGCGACGCGCTCGAGGACACGACGCCCCGGCCGTGGTACGGCGACCCGTTCCGGATCGGCCCGGCGGCGGGCGGCGACCCCACGGCGCGGTCCTACACGGGGGCGGCCCTCGACGACCTGTGGGAGTCGGACTGCCCGTTCGACTACAACGTGTGGGAGCGGGTCCACACGGGCGCGACCTACGCGCTGCGCCACCTGAGCCAGGACGACGCCTTCGCGGTCTCGCTCGCCGTCGGCCGGCACGACCCCGAGCGCGGGCGCTGGTCGGAGCTCGTGCCGCTCGCGACGCACCGCTGGCGCGCGCAGGTCGCCGCCGACGTCGCCCGCCCGGCGGACGGGGCGCGGCTCGTGCAGGTCGCGACGGCGCCGACCCAGACCTCGGACGTCGACGTCGACCCGAACGCGCTGTTCGGGCTGCCTCGCCCCAACACGGCCGCCAAGGCGAGCGACCATCTCTCCGACGTCGAGCCGACGGGCGACCCGTCGTTCGCCGACCTCGCGGTGCGCGCGGTCCGGCTCGAGCACGGCGACGTGGGCTCGCGCTCGTGCACGGTCGACGACCCGGGCGCGGGCGAGCCGATCTGGTTCGCGTTCGCGCCCGGCTGGGACACGGTCGACGTCGCGTTCGAGCTCGAGAACCCCGAGGGGCGCGACCTCGTGGCCCAGCTCGAGCTCCACCGGGTCGACGACCCCGCGCCCTGGCCGCTCTGGACGCGGCGCCTGACCGACGCCGAGCTCGCGGCCGGACGGCTCGCCTGGAAGGGGGAGCTCGAGCCGGCCCCGGCGCCCTTCCCGGGCGGGCTCCCGACGCTCGCGGGGTCGCCCTACGAGCTACGCCTCGTGCTCCCCGACGTGGAGGGCCCGCGCCGGGTGGCGTGGACGCGCTTCGCCGTCGAGGCGGCGTCGATCGAGCTCGACCTGGGCCCGAAGAAGGCGCTCACCGACGAGCGCGTCTACGGGCAGCTCGTGAGCAAGGGGATCCCGCCCGCCGGCGGGGCCATCACGCTCGCGCTCGCCGGGTCGGCGTTCGCGCTCACGGGCGAGGACAAGCTGGGCGACGTGATCGCGGAGGCCTATCGCAAGCGCTGGGGCGACGGGCCGGCGGTGCCGCTCCTCGCCCGCGTGCGGCTCAAGAGCCTGCGCGACGGCGCCGTGCTCGTCCCCCGCGCCGTGGGGGCGGTCCCGGTCCTGTTCGAGGCGGTCGACGACCCGGCCCCGCTCGGCGGCCTCGAGGCCCACGCCGGTGCGCTGATCGAAGCAGCGCGGACGGCGTCCCTCCCGGGGGTGCCCGAGGGCGCCAACGCGCCCGCGGCCGCCGGGGGGAAGCGCGGCGGCGCGCCCGTCCTCGCGCTGACGCCCGGCTATCCGGCCCGGTCGCCGCTGCGCGACGGGGAGTTTCCGTTCAAGGCCGTGGCGGCGAAGCGCCCCGGCGCCGTGGTCGTCACGGCCTGGCACGAGGGCACGCTCGAGGGCTGCGCCGGCGTCCTCCTCCGGCCCTCGGCCCTCACCGGCGACGGCTATCGGGTCCGGGCGGCGGTGGTGGCGGACCCGGCGGTCCGCGCGGCGCTCGACCGGCCGGGGGCGTGGTCCCCGCCGGCCGGGGCCGCGACGGGCGAGACGGGGGCCATCCGCGTCGCGCGCCAGGTCAAGCTCCACCGGTACCTGCGCAAGCGCTCGACCGTCACGAAGGCCGACCTGGCGGTCTACAAGGTGCGGCACAACGGCGCGTTCGTCGTCGCGGGCCCCGACGAGGCGGCCTCCTACCTGGCGGCCGGCTGGAACCCGGCGATCGCCGCCGCGCTCGAGGTCGTGGCGGAGGAGACCTGGTGGGCGCGCTACGCGGTCGACCCCGCGCTCGACCAGCACGCGGCGGGCGACGCGGGGCTCGTGGTCCGCACCTGGGAGCAGTTCCAGGCCGCGCTGCCCGCGCTCAACTTCGGGTTCACGTCGCCCACGAAGTCGGAGTGGCCGGACAAGGTGGGCGACGTCGCGCAGGCCGCGCTGAGCGAGCTCGTGCGCCCGCTCCTCGACGGCCCGGGGCTCGTCGTCCTCCACACGGGCCTCCTCTCGAGCGAGGGGAGCTCGCTCGACGGCGTGTTCCTGCCCTGGCAGGCGGGCAAGGATCGCGATCGGCAGGCCGTGTTCCTGTTCGACAAGAAGAACCCGCGCAAGCCGCCTGCAGACGACTGGGAGACCGGAACGCTGGTCCACGAGGGCGGCCACGCGCTGGGCCTCCCGCACGACACGTCGTTCGACGCCCCCTACTCGACGCCCGGGAACGCCGCCGCGAGCCTGCACCGGGCCGACCCGGGCGGCCCCAAGTGCACCATGGGCTACGGCTGGAACGACATCGCGCTCTGCGGGCTGTGTCGGCTCCGGCTCGCCGGCTGGAACTCGAAGGGCCCGTGGCTGCCCGCGTAGCCGGGGAGGCCGGCGCAGACCGGCAGGGGGAGGCGCGCGCGTGCTCGAGCTGACGGGCGGGCGCGTCGAGGGCCGCTGGCGCGTCGAGGCGCTCGCGCTCCGGGGGCTCCCCGGGGACGCGCCCGGCGACCTGCGCGTGCGCGTCACGGGCCCCGCCGGCGACGCCGCGGCGGTCGTCCCGGTCGCGGCGCTCGGGGCGCCGGAGGCGGACGGCGCCCGCGAGCTCG
>JANJTH010000519.1 GCA_024711205.1 Planctomycetota bacterium
CGGCCGGACCGGCCGCCGTCGCGAGCAGCGCGTCGGCGGCCGCCGCGAGGGCCGCCGGGTCGGCGTGGGCCGCGGCCGCGCGCGCGACGACCGCGCCGCCGCGGACGAGCGCGAGCTTCGCCCGCGTGTTGCCGACGTCGACGACCAGGTCCACGGCCCGACCGCCCCCCGCGCCGGCTACAGCCCGGCGCCGATGTCCGTGCGGTAGACCATGCCCTCGAACTCGAGCTTGGCCACCGCCTCGTAGGCCTTCGCGCGCGCCTTCGCCACCGTGTCGCCGAGCGCCACGACGTTGAGCACGCGCCCGCCGTCGGTCACGACCTTCTCGCCGCGCCGCTCGGTCCCGGCGTGGAACACGACGACGTCGGGGTCGTCGCGCACGCGGTCGAGCCCGCGGATCTCGAGCCCGCGCGGGTGCTCGCCCGGGTAGCCGGCCGACGCCAGCACGACGCACACCGCGGGGCGGCGGTCCCAGCGGACCTCCACGCGGTCGAGCGTGCCGTCGACCGCGCCGAGCAGGAGCGGGACGACGTCGCTCGCGAGGCGCGGGAGCGTGACCTGGCACTCCGGGTCGCCGAAGCGCACGTTGTACTCGAGCAGGCGCGGGCCCGTCGGCGTGAGCATGAGCCCGGCGTAGAGCACGCCCACGAAGGGCGCCCCCTCGCACGCGAGCGCGTGGACCGTGGGGACGAGGATCTTCTCCTCGATCCGCTTCATGGTCTGGGGCGGGATCGGGCTCGGCGACACGGCGCCCATGCCGCCCGTGTTGGGGCCCTTGTCGCCGTCGAACACGGCCTTGTAGTCGCGCGCGGGCTCGAGCACGAGGAGCGTCTGCCCGCCCGTCACGACGAGGACGCTCGTCTCGGTCCCCTTCACGAAGTCCTCGATCACGACCTTGCCGCCGGCGTCGCCGAAGGCGCCCCGCTCGAAGCAGTCGAGGATGTGCTCGCGGGCCTCGGCCTTGTCCTGGCAGACCCGCACGCCCTTGCCGGCCGCGAGCCCGTCCGCCTTCACGACGAGCGGGTAGTCGCCGGCGCGCTCGAGGTAGTCGAGCGCGGCGCGCGAGGCCTGGAACACGCGGAAGTCCGGGCCCGGAATGTTGTGCTGGCGCGCGAGCGCCTTCGCCCAGGCCTTGCTGCCCTCGAGGCGCGCCGCGTCCTTGACCGGCCCGAACACCTTGCGCCCGAGCTTCTGCAGGCGGTCGGCGAGGCCCAGGCACAGGGGCACCTCGGGGCCGACGACGGTCAGGTCGACGTCCTTGGCGTGGACGAAGCTCGCGAGCGCGTCGAGCTGCGTGGGCTGGATCGCGACGCGCTCGGCGACCTCGGCGCACCCGGCGTTCCCCGGCGCGACCCACACCTTCGTGACGAGGGGCGAGCGGGCGATCTTCCAGCAGAGCGCGTGCTCGCGCCCGCCGCCGCCGACGACGAGGACCTTCACGCGGCCCCCCGGCGACCCGCGGGAGCCTTGCGGTCGAGGACGCGCTGCACGTGAGCCTGGCCTTTCGCCCCGAGGGCCCGCGATTGGACGGCTGGAGGGGACCGGGGTCAAGGCCCGCGGACGCGCCGCGCGCGCGCGCCGCGCGGGGCCGTCCTCCCCCGGCGGCGGGGGGGGGCGAGCTGGGCGTGCAGCCGAGGCCGCGGGCGATTACTCTTGAGGGCGGTGCGGTCGGGTGGTCGAATCCCCGCCCCACCCCCCCGGAGCCGCGGGCCGCAGGCGACGAGCGCAGGGCGCAGAGGAGCAGAGGCGTGACCTTGATCCCCATGGTCGTCGAGCGGACCGGGCGCGGCGAGCGCTCCTACGACATCTACAGCCGGCTCCTCAAGGAGCGGATCATCTTCATCGGCGACCCGATCGGCGACATCGGCGCCAACGTGATCATGGCGCAGCTCCTGTTCCTGCAGTTCGAGAACAGGACGCAGGACATCAACATCTACCTGAACTGCCCCTACCTGACGCTCTCGGCCGGCATGGCGATCTACGACACCATGCAGTTCGTGAAGTGCCCGATCGCGACCTACTGCATCGGGCAGGCCGTCGGGCTCGCGGCCGTGCTGCTCGCGGCCGGGACGCCGGGCAAGCGCTACGCGCTGCCGCACGCGCGGGTCATGCTCCACCAGCCGCAGGGTTACGCGTCCGGCACGACGGCGGACGTGGAGATCCAGGCGCGCGAGATCCAGCGCATGAAGCAGACGATCCACGAGATCCTCGCCCGGCACACCGGCAAGGCGGTCGACAAGATCGCCGCGGACATCGACCGCGACTTCTACATGGACGCCGCCCAGGCGAAGGACTACGGGCTCGTCGACACGGTCGTCGCCGCGGCCTACGCCAAGGGCCCGCTCCCGCAGGGCGGCGCCAAGCGATGAGCGCCAACCGCGACCTCGAACGCTGCGGCTTCTGCAAGAAGAGCCGCAAGCTCGTCGAGCGGCTGATCGAGGGGCCGTCGAACAACTACATCTGCGACGAGTGCATCGAGCTCTGCCACAACCTGATCCACGAGGAGCGGCGGACCGCCGGCGACTCGCTCGGGCTGCGGTTCGAGGACGTGCCGGCCCCGCGCGACATCAAGGCGTTCCTCGACCAGTACGTGATCGGGCAGGAGCACGCCAAGAAGGTCCTCTCGGTCGCGGTCTACAACCACTACAAGCGGATCCTCGCCCCGCCCGACGAGGAGGTCGAGCTCGAGAAGAGCAACGTCCTGCTCGTCGGGCCGACCGGCTCGGGCAAGACGCTGCTCGCGAAGACCCTCGCGCGGTTCCTCGACGTCCCGTTCGCGATCGGCGACGCGACGACCCTGACCGAGGCGGGCTACGTCGGCGAGGACGTGGAGAACCTGCTCCTCCGCCTGCTCCAGAACGCCGACTACGACCTGGCGCGGGCCGAGCGCGGGATCGTGTTCATCGACGAGATCGACAAGATCCAGAAGACGTCGAACAACCCGTCGATCACGCGCGACGTGTCGGGCGAGGGCGTGCAGCAGGCGCTGCTCAAGATGCTCGAGGGCACGGTCTCGAACATCCCGCCGCAGGGGGGCCGCAAGCACCCCGAGCAGCAGTACATCCAGATGGACACCTCGAAGATCCTGTTCGTCTGCGGCGGCGCGTTCGTCGGGCTCGAGGAGATCATCTCGACCCGGACCGGCAAGCGCATGATCGGGTTCGCGAACCCCGACGCGGGGGCCGAGAGCACGCCCGCGACGAAGGACCGCCAGACGGGCGAGCTCCTGCTCCAGGTCACGACCGACGACCTGCTCAAGTTCGGCATGATCCCCGAGTTCGTGGGCCGGCTCCCCGTGATCACGGCGCTCGCGCCGCTCGGCGAGGAGGACCTGGTCAAGATCTGCGTCGAGCCCAAGAACGCGATCGTCCGCCAGTTCAAGAAGTTCTTCGAGCTCGAGGGCGCCGAGCTCGAGGTGCCCGACGACGTGCTCAAGCTGCTGGCGCGCAAGGCGATCGAGCTCGGGACGGGCGCGCGCGGGCTGCGCTCGATCCTCGAGAAGGTCATGCTCGAGATCCAGTTCGAGCTGCCGGGCCGCAAGGACGTGCGCCGCTTCGTGGTCACCGAGCAGCTCGTCGAGGGCGTGAAGTTCGAGTGGCCCAAGGCCCCCGACACGGGCGAGCCGAAGCGGGACCCGATCACCCCGCGCAAGCGCCGCAAGGCGCGCCGGGAAGCGAGCTGAAGGAGGGGTTTTTTGGGGGGCGCCCGGGGGCCCGCCCCCCCCCCCGGGTGGGGGGGGTGCTGGCCCGCCCGCCCGGCGCCCCCAAAAACCCCTCCTTCAGCTCGCGTCCCGGCGCGCCTTGCGGCGCTTGCGCGGGGTGATCGGGTCCCGCTTCGGCTCG
>JANJTH010000530.1 GCA_024711205.1 Planctomycetota bacterium
GCCGGCAGGGGCCGGCGTGGCCGAGGGCGCCCGCGCCGAGCGCCGCGCCGGCGAGCACGAGCGACAGCGCGCGCCCTCCCGGCGCGCGCGCGCGCGTCACGCCCCCTCGGGGGCCACGTAGTTCGAGTAGACGTTCTGCACGTCGTCGTGGTCCTCGAGCGCCGAGAGGAGCGCCTCGACCTTCTTCGCCGCCTCGGCGTCGGGGGTCACGTCGTTCTGCGCGACCCAGGCCAGCTCGGCGGTCGTGAGCGACCACCCCTTCGCGGCGAGCGCCTGCTTGACCGGCGCGAAGGCCGTCGGCGGCGAGGTGATCGCCCACTGGTCGTCGGCGCGCTGCACGTCGTCCGCGCCGGCCTCCGCGGCGACCTCGAACACCTCGTCCTCGGAGAGGCCCTCGGCCGGGATCGAGAACAGGCCCTTCTGATCGAACATGAACTGGACCGAGCCCGGGTTGCCCAGGTTGCCCCCGTAGACGGAGAAGAGCTTGCGCATCTCCGGCGCGGTGCGGCTGCGGTTGTCGGTCAGCGCGTCGACCATGATCGCGACGCCGCCGAGCCCGTAGCCCTCGTAGATCACCTCGTGGAACTGCTTGTCGCCCAGCTCGCCCGTGGCCTTCTTGATCGCGCGGTCGATCGAGTCGTTCGGCATGTTGCCGGCCTTGGCCCGGTCGATCGCGTAGAGGAGCGACAGGTTCTTGGCGGGGTCACCGCCGCCGGCCTTGGCCGCGACCATGATCGCCTTCGAGAACTTCGAGAAGTGCTTCGAGCGCTTGGCGTCGATCGCCGCCTTGTGGTGCTTGATGCTCTTGAAGTGCGAGTGCCCCGCCATCGGTCGCCTCCGGGCCCCGCGGGCCTACCGCTTCTTCTGCGCCTGCTTGGCGTGCTCGACGAGCAGGTGATGCACGTCGAGCGGGTCGAGCCCCTCGAGGCCCTCGAGCAGCGCCTTCGCGACGCGCTTCTTCTGCACGAGGTTGGACTTCGGCGGGAAGACCTTCTGCTCGTCGAGCGCCTGCTCGGTGTGGGGGTCCCAGGGGATGTCCTGCTCGAGGCCGAGCCCGGTGAGCAGGTACGACGGCCCCCAGGGCGGGATCCCCGGGAGGTCCCGGATGAAGTTCTTCGTCTTCTCGAGCTGCTTCTTGAGCTTCTCGCCCGAGAGCTTCTCGAGGTCCTCGTGGATCGGCTCGAGGGCCGTGTCGTCGACCTCCTCGAAGACCTTCTGGAGGAACTGCTTGAGGCGCGGGGCCAGGAAGTCGGCGGGCTCGATGCCGTGCCGGTGCAGGACCTCTGCGAGCTCGCGCACGGTCGAGACGCGGACCTCGTTCCACGAGCCGAACGTCCGCTCGTCGGTGAGGTCCGCGACGACGGTCTTGGCCGCCGCCACGGAGTTCGAGTAGGCGAGCAGGTAGAAGACGAAGCGCTCGAGGAGCGGAGCTCCCCGCTTCGGGAGGGCCTGGGGATGCTTCTCCTCGAGGCCCTTCACGAACTTCTGGAACTTCTTGGCCTTCTCGCGGATGCCGGTCGCAGCCACAACGCTCCTCGGGGCGGGCTCGAGGCCCTGGCGCAAGGGGCGGAAGTCTAAGGGGCAACCGCGACGTTGGCAACCGCAGCGCCCAGAACTCTCGCGAAGCGGAGCGCTCCAAAAAGCAAACCACCCGATCCAGCAAACCGTTGCTGGATCGGGGGGTTTTGGGGGTTGGGGCTGGGTGGGCGCACGGTCGCGCCCGACACTGCACAATGGAGCAAGTCGTCGGCCAAACACGCTCCGATGCGTCCGTCGCTTGATCCGAAACGTGTTACGGAGTCCTTGCCCCCTGCCTGTGGGTCCAGATGGCGACGGTCAGGCGAGCGTGAGCGCCCGGCGATCCTGCCTGGACTCGCGGGCCTCGACCCGGGTCGACAGGGCTGGCCCCCGGACGAAAGGTCGGAGGGCAGGGCTCGACAGGGCCGAGGTCGAGGCTCCAAAAACGACGACGGCCGGGCCCGAGGGCCCGGCCGTGCACCGAGGGAGCGCGCCGCGCGGCGCGCTCGCGGGTGGATCAGCAGATCACGAGCGTCTGGGTGATGTCGCTCAGCGCGTCCTCGATCGCCACGTCGCAGGGGCCCTGCTGGAGGTGGAGCGAGGGCGGGTCGATCTGCGTCATGCCGCCGCACGCCACGACGTTGACCGAGGTCGCCACGATCGCCACCAGCACCGCCGACATGATCTTCTTCACGGGAGTCGCTCCTGTTGGGTTGACAGCGCACATTGAGCACGCCCCGGGCCAGTTCGTAAGCTGTTTCTCCGCAATCATGGGCAGGTCCGGATGTGTCCACGGGGCTTCAGTGGGCGGGCCCAACCGCTCACCTGGGTTGGCGGGCGGAAGGGGCCGCGCCCGGGCGTCGGACGGGGCGCTATCATGCCGCCCGTGCAGACCCAGACGACGCCCCAGGGGGCGACGGCTCCGCAGGACGAGCGACCCGCGCCACCGACCGAGCTCGGGCGCGGCGTCGTGATCATGCCCGCGTTCAACGAGGAGCGGACGATCGGGCCCGTGCTCGACGGCGTGCGGGCGGCCTGCCCCTCCTTCGACATCGTGGTGATCGACGACGGCTCCAGGGACGGCACGGCCGAGATCGTCCGGGCCCACGGCGGGGTCGTCCTGCGCCACCCCTTCAACATGGGCTACGGCGCGGCGCTCCAGACCGCCTACAAGTACGCCGCCTCGAAGGGCTACCCCGTCCTCGTCCAGCTCGACGCCGACGGGCAGCACGACCCGGGCTTCGTCCCCGTCCTCGCGCGGCGGGTCCTCGAGGGGCACGCCGACGCCGTCGTCGGCTCGCGCTTCCTGATCGGCAAGGGCTACATCCCGCCGTTCGCGCGCCGCGTGGGCATGGTCCTGTTCGGCTACATCGCGTCCGTCGTGACCCGCCGCCGCGTGACCGACCCGACGAGCGGCTACCAGGCCATGTCGCGCCGCGTGTTCGAGTTCCTGCAGAGCGACCTGTTCCCGGCCGACTACCCCGACGCCGACGTCCTGATCCTCCTCTACCGGGCGGGCTTCCGCGTCGAGGAGCAGCCCGTCGCCATGCGGCTGAGCCCGACGGGCAAGTCCATGCACAGCGGGATCCTGCGGCCCATGTTCTACGTGTTCAAGATGCTCCTCTCGATCCTCGTCACGCTCCTGCGAGAGCCGCCCGGCGTGATCGCGCCGACCCCCGGGCCCGCCGCCGGCCCCCGGCGGGGCTGAGGTCCCACCATGCCGATCGAGCAACGCTTCCTCGTCGTGTGCGTCGCGCTCGGGCTCGTGATCACGATCGTCGAGCTCGTGCGCAAGCGGCGCCTCCGGGAGGAGTATTCGTGGCTGTGGCTGCTCGCCGCGGCCGCGATCGCCGTCGCCGCCTTCGTCCCCTTCCACGGGCTCCTCTGGCTCGCCTCGCTCGTGGGCTCGGAGAACCCGCCGGCGGCCGTGTTCTTCTTCGGGTTCGTCGCGGTGACGCTCCTCTGCCTGCAGTTCAGCGTCCGCCTCTCGCGCATGACCGAGCAGATCAAGAACCTGGGCCAGAAGGTCGCGCTCCTCGAGGCGGAGCTCGAGCGGGCGACGTCGCCCGGCGGCGGGTCCGCGGCGTCCGGGGGGCCCGCCGCGTGAGCGCGCACGTGCTCGTGACGGGGGGCTGCGGGTTCATCGGCTCCCACCTCGTCCACGCGCTGCTCGCCCGGGGCGACCGCGTGCGCGTCCTCGACGACCTGAGCTCGGGCAAGCGCGCCAACCTCGGGCCCGCCGCGGCCGACGTCGAGCTGCTCGAGGCCGACCTGCGCGACCCCGACGCGTGCCGGCGCGCGTGCGCCGGCGTCGAGGTCGTGCTCCACCAGGGCGCCCGGCCGTCGGTCGCCCGCTCGGTCGAGGACCCGCGGGGGAGCTTCGAGGTGAACGTCGTGGGCACGCACAACGTGCTCCTCGCCGCCCGCGAGGCCGGCGCGCGCCGCGTCGTGCTCGCGTCGTCCTCGTCGATCTACGGCGACCAGCCGACCCTGCCCAAGCACGAGGACCAGCCGCCCGCGCCGGCCTCGCCCTACGCGGCGCAGAAGCTCGCGGGCGAGCAGCTCGGGCTCGCCTTCTCGCGCAGCATGGGGGTCGAGGTCGTCGCGCTCCGCTACTTCAACGTCTACGGCCCGCGGCAAGACCCGACGAGCGCCTACGCGGCCGTGATCCCCGCCTTCGCCGCGCGGCTCGTCGCGGGCGAGGCCCCGCGGATCCACGGCGACGGCGAGCAGACGCGCGACTTCACGTTCGTCGACGACGTGGTCCGCGCGAACCTGCTCGCGGCCGCGGCGCCGGCGGCCGCGGGGCACACGATGAACATCGCGGGCGGGCGGCGGATCTCGATCAACGCCTTGTTCGCGGCCGTGGCCCGCGAGGTCGGCCGCCCCGACGCGCGGGCCGAGCACGGGCCGCCGCGCACGGGCGACGTGCGCGACTCGCTCGCGGCGATCGGGCGCGCGCGCGACCTGCTCGGCTGGAGCCCCCAGGTCCCCCTCGAGGAGGGCCTGGCCCGGACGGTCGGCGCGCTCCGCCAGCGCTGACCGCGCGAGCGTGGCGCGCGGCCGGGGGCCTGGCTACCTTCTGCCCGGAGGTCGTTCGTGGGCGAACGAATCGTCGCCGGCCCGGGGCGCGACGCGTCGGCGCAGGAGCCGCCGAGCGTCGCCGACCGCGTGTTCGAGGCGCTCGTCCGCATGGCCTGGGCGGCGCGGCGCCACGACCAGTCGCTCGCGCGCCGGTGGGGCGTGACGGCGACCCAGCTCTCGGCCCTGCGCGTGCTCGAGCGCGCGGGCGAGCTGAGCCACGGCGAGCTCGCGGCGCGCCTGTTCCTGGGCCCCAGCACGCTCACGGACCTCGTCGACCGGCTCGAGGCGCGCGGGCTCGTGCGGCGCCGGCGCTCGACGGCCGACCGCCGGCAGGTGCACGTCTCGCTCGACCGGGCCGGGCGCGCGCGCCTGCGCGAGGTCCCCCGGGGCGTCTCGAAGTTCGGGGCGCTGCGGCGCATGATCGCCGAGCTCCCGCCCGCGGAGGCCGCCGGGTTCCTCGCGGTCCTCGAGCGGATGGGCGCGCTGCTCGGCGAGCCGGAGGCCGGCGGGCCGGAGGCCGGCGCGCAGCAGGCCAGGGAAGGGCGGGCGCCCCGACGGCGGCGCGCCGCCGGGGCGCGGGCCGGGGCGGCCCAGGGGGACGACGCGTGAGCATGACGTTCGAGGTGGGCGAGGACCTCGCGGCGGTCGTGGACGCCGTGCGCGGCTTCGCGCGCGACCGGCTCCGGCCGGCGCTCCGCGAGGCCGAGGCCGCCGGCGAGCTGCCCGAGCCGCTCCTGCGCGAGTGCTTCGAGCTGGGGCTCACGACGCTCGCGCTCCCCGAGGCCCACGGCGGGGCCGACCTGCTCGACGCGCGCGCGGCCGCGCTCGTGACCGAGGAGCTCGCCTGGGGCGACCTGGGCGCGGCCGTCGCGCTCCCCGGCCCGCGCAGCGCCGGGTTCGCCGCGCTCGAGCTCGGCACCCCGGCGCAGCAGGCGCGCCTGCTCGCGCCCTTCGCCGACGCCGAGCGCGGCTGGTCGCGGCGCGGGGCGCTGGCCTGGGTCGAGGGGCCGTTCGGGCTCGACCCGACCGCGATCGAGGCGACGGCCGCGCGCGAGGGCGACGCCTGGGTCGTGCGCGGGACGAAGCGCTACGTGCAGGCGGGCCCCGCGGCCGACCTCACGCTCGTGCTCGCGCGCGACCCGGCCAGCCGCGCGCCCGACCCCTGGGACCGCCTCGTGCTCCTCGCGGTCGAGGGGCGCCCCGAGGGCCTGCGGGCCGAGGCGCGCAACGAGACCCTCGGCCTCGCGACGGCGACCTGGTCGACGGTCGTCTTCGACGGCGTGCGCGTCCCGGGCGCGCTGCGGCTCGGGACCGGGGCGTCGGGCGAGCTCCGGCGCGCCGTCCGGCGCACGGTCGCGCGCAAGCGCGTGCTCGATGCGGCGCGCCTGACCGGCTGCCTGCGCGCGGCGACCGAGTACGCCTGCAAGTACGCGACGGAGCGCGAGGCGTTCGGGGTGCGCCTGCACGAGCACCAGGCGCTCGCGTTCATGATGGCCGACATGGCGACCGCGGTCGACGCGGTCCGCAACCTGACCTGGCACGCGGCCTGGCTCGTCGACCGGGCGGACCCCGACCCCGAGCCGCTCGTGGACGCCGCGCGCCGCGCGTGGCGCCACGCGGCGGAGCTCGCCGTGCAGGTCACGACCGACGCGGTCCAGGTCCTGGGCGGGCACGGCTACCTGTGGGACCACCCGGTCGAGAAGTGGATGCGCGACGCGCGGACGCTCCCGCTCGTCGACGGGCTCGACCTCGACGACGACGACCTGCTGGCGACCTGAGGCCCGGGGCACCGGAGGGGGAGGACGACGTGGCGATCGACTTCGACATGCCGAAGAAGGTGCGCGCGGCCCGCGACATGGCGCGCATGTTCGCGGAGACCTACGTGCGGCCCTACGCGCTCGAGGCGGACGTCCTCGAGGGCCCGCACCCGAAGTTCGTCGAGGCGTGCAAGCAGTTCGGCCTGGGCACCGGCTCGGCGGGCGCGCTCGCGGGCGGCGGCGCGGGCGACGCGGACCAGGGGCCGACGGGGGCCGGAGGGGGGGCCGGAGGGGGGGCCGGCGGCGAGCGGTCCGGCCGGCCGGGGCTCGCGAACCGGATCATGGTCGTGGCGTCCGAGGAGCTGGCCTGGGGCGACGCGACGGCGGTGCTCAACCTGCCGGGGCCCGGGCTCGGCGCGCCGCCGGTCCAGCTCACGGGCACGCCCGAGCAGCGCAGGCGGTTCATGTCCGTGTTCGCGCCGCACGAGTACAAGTTCGGCGCCTACGCGCTGACCGAGCCGGGCGCCGGGTCGGACGCGAAGAACATCCGCATGAGCTGCCGCAAGGACGGCGACCACTGGGTGCTCGACGGGACGAAGATCTACATCACGAACGGCCGCAAGGCCGAGTGGACGGTCGTGTTCGCGACGATCGACCCGGCGCTCGGGCGCGCGGGCCAGCGCGCCTTCGTCGTCGAGCGCGGGACGCCCGGGTTCAGCGTGCCCAAGGTCGAGCAGAAGATGGGCCTCAAGGCGAGCGAGACGGCCGAGCAGGTGTTCGAGGGCTGCCGGGTCCCGGCCGAGAACCTGCTCGGCGGCGAGGCCCACTACGAGGCGGGCGACAAGGGCGGCTTCAAGACGGCGATGAAGACCTTCGACGCGACGCGCCCGCTCGTGGCCGTCATGGCGGTCGGGATCGCCCGCGCCGCCTACGAGCTGGCGCGCGACTGGGTGCGCGAGGCCTACGCGCTCGGGCAGCACCGCCCGCGCTACCATCGGCTCGTCGACACGCTGGCCTGGATGGAGCGCGAGATCCACGCGGCGCGCCTGCTCTGCTGGCGGGCGGCGTGGATGCTCGACGCCGGGCTGCCCAACGCGAAGGAGTCGTCCATGTCGAAGGCCTACGCCGGGACCATGGTCCAGAAGGTCACCGCGAAGGCGCTCGAGGTGCTCGGCCCCGAGGGCGTGCTCCGTGACCGCCTGGTCGAGAAGCTCTACCGGGACCAGAAGGTCTACGACATCTTCGAGGGCACGGGGCAGATCCAGCGCCTCGTGATCTCGCGCCGGCTGTTCGCGTAGGCGGAAGGAGGGGCCGCGTGGCCAAGGGGGGCGAGAAGCCCAAGAAGCCGCTGACGGGGCTGGCCGCCGCGCTCGTCAAGGCGGGCGCCTTGAACGAGAAGGACGCGCGGAACACCCTGCGCGAGCAGCGGCGCGAGGACAAGGCGCTCGGGCGTGACGGCGTCGCCGAGCGCGAGGCCCAGCGCGCGGCCGAGGCCGAGGCGCGCCGCAAGGCCGAGGCCGAGGC
>JANJTH010000541.1 GCA_024711205.1 Planctomycetota bacterium
GCCTCGGCCTCGCGGCGGAAGCGCAGGACGTCGTCGACGTCGCCGCCCGGGAGCAGGACCTTGAGCGCGTGCTCGGCCCCGGTCTCGACGTGCCGGGCGCGGTAGACCACGCCCATGCCGCCCGCCCCGGCGCGGGCGAGGAGCTCGTAGGGCCCGAGGCGTTCGGCGGGCGCGTCCACCGCGTCGTCATGCCACGCCGACGACGTGATCACAACCGGCTACGGTGTGGAGCGCTCGCCGCGGGCGTTAGAGTGTGGGCCGACCGGCGCGTGACCCGCCGGGACGAGGAGGAGCGGTGGCCAAGGGCCAGGTGTTCGACCGCGCGGTGGTGATCGTCCTCGACTCCGTGGGCTGCGGCGCCATGCCCGACGCGGCGCTCTTCGGCGACGCGGGGGCCGACACGCTGGGGCACATCCGCGACGCGGTCGGCCTGTCGGTCCCGGTCATGGCCAGCCTGGGCCTCGGCCGCGTCGTCCCGGGCGTCGGCGAGCGCGACGCGCCGGTCGGCGCCAGCGGGCGCATGGCCGAGCGCAGCAACGGCAAGGACACGACCGTCGGCCACTGGGAGATGGTCGGGATCGTCTCCGAGCAGGCCTTCCCCACCTACCCGGGCGGCTTCCCGCCCGAGGTGCTCGAGCCCTTCGAGCGGGCGATCGGGCGCAAGGTCCTGGCCTTCGGCCCCTACAGCGGCACCGACGTGATCCGCGACCACGGCGCCGAGCACCTGCGCACGGGCAGCCCGATCATCTACACCTCGGGCGACAGCGTCTTCCAGGTGGCCGCGCACGAGGAGGTGATCCCGCCCGAGGACCTGTGGAAGATGTGCGAGGTCGCCCGCAAGCTCCTCGACGGGCCCCACCGCGTCGGCCGGGTGATCGCGCGGCCCTTCGTCGGCGACCCGCAGAAGGGCTTCACCCGCACGGCCAACCGCCACGACTACTCGGTGCCCCCGCCCTCGCCCACGCTGCTCGACCGCCTGACGGCCAAGGGCGACGCGGTCCTGTCGGTCGGCAAGATCTCGGACATCTACGACGGCCGCGGGATCACCCGGTCGTTCGCGTCTAAGAGCAACGACGACGGGGTCGACCAGACCCTGCGCCTGATCGGCGCCCGCGGCGACGAGGCGCTCGTGTTCACGAACCTGGTCGAGTTCGACTCCCACTACGGCCACCGCCGCAACCCCGAGGGCTACCGCGACTGCCTGCAGGCCTTCGACGCCGCCCTGCCGCGGCTCCTCGAGGCCCTCGGCCCGCGCGACGCGCTGTTCATCACCGCCGACCACGGCAACGACCCGACCTTCAAGGGCACCGACCACACGCGCGAGTTCGTCCCCCTCCTCGCCGCCGGCGCCGCGGTCCGGCCCGTCGACCTGGGCACGCTCGGCTCGTTCGCGGACCTGGGCGCCACGCTGGCCGAGAACTTCGGGGTCCAGGTGGCCGCCGGGACGTCGTTCCTGGGGCACATCGCGGGCTAGAGCTCGGCCGCGCAACCGTCGTAGCGCTCGCTCGACCGGGGAACGCCGCGGCCGAGCACAGGGGCCCCCGACGTCCATCGATCGGCTCGCACTCGGAGGTGCAACCTCCGGCCCGGTCAGGGTATGCTGTCGCCCCGCTCCCCGCACCGGAGGCTGCCGTGGCGTTCATCGACAAGTTCTTCAAGGCCCTCAAGGAGCAGGGCGGGTCGGACCTCCACCTGCAGGCCGGCCAGCCGCCGAAGTTCCGCATCCACGGGCGCCTCGAGCCGCTCAACATGCCGCCGCTGAGCAACAAGGAGGCGGAGAAGATCCTCTACGAGATCCTCGACGAGCGGAAGAAGAAGCGCTTCGTGGAGAACATGGACCTCGACTTCGCGTACGAGGTCCCGGGCGTGGCCCGCTTCCGTTGCAACTACTTCCGCCAGCAGAACGGCGTGGGCGCGGTCTTCCGCATCATCCCCACGAAGATCAAGACGCTCGAGGACCTGGGCGTGCCCCAGGTCCTGACGAAGTTCTGCGAGCTGCGCTCCGGCCTCGTCCTCGTCACCGGCCCGACGGGCTCCGGTAAGTCGACGACGCTCGCGGCCATGATCGACTACATCAACGAGCGCAAGTCGCTGCACATCATCACGATCGAGGACCCGATCGAGTTCGTGCACGAGAACAAGAAGTGCGTCCTGACCCAGCGCGAGGTCGGCAACGACACGGAGTCGTTCGCGTCGGCGCTGCGCGCGGCCGCGCGCGAGGACCCGGACGTGATCCTGGTCGGCGAGATGCGCGACCTCGAGACGATCGGCCTCGCGATCACGTGCGCCGAGATGGGCAACCTCGTGTTCGGGACGCTGCACACGAACAGCGCCGCGAAGACGATCGACCGGGTGATCGACGTGTTCCCCGAGGACCAGCAGGCGCAGATCCGCACCATGCTGGCCGTGTCGCTCCAGGGCGTGTGCGCGCAGCTCCTCATGCGCAAGACGGACGGGCAGGGCCGGGTCCCGGTCAACGAGATCCTGATCGGGTCGCCCGCGCTCTCGGCGATCGTGCGCGAGGGCGCGATCCACAAGGTCCACAGCTACCTCGAGGCGGGGCGCGGCGAGGGCATGTGCCTCATGGACGACTCGATCCTGCGCGTCCTCAAGGCCGGGCTCGTCTCGCCGAACGAGGCCTACATGAAGGCCACCGACAAGTCGCGCTTCGAGCACCTGCTCGGCGGCAAGAAGTGAGGGATCTCGGGTGGCCCTGCGGGCCACCCGAGATCCCTCACTTCTTGGATGGGAAGTAGCAAGCTCTGCTGCCCCCGTCCTGGCGCAAGCAGGCCGCCTCGGCCGATCGGGGCGCGGTGTACGCCGAGGCTCCGACTCCAACCCGAGGGGCAGCCCCGCCCTCGCAGCCCGAGGCGCGGCCCCCGTCCTGGCGCAAGCAGGCCGCCTCGGCCGATCGGGGCGCGGTGTACGCCGAGGCTCCGACTCCAGCCCGAGGGGCAGCCCCGCCCTCGCGGCCCGAGGCGCGGCCCCACCCCCCGCGCGGAATTCCGGGCGTAGCGGCCCGGAGGGCCGCTACGCCCGGAATTCCGCCGTGACGCGCGTCGTGATCCCGCCGCGCGCGTTGTAGTCGCCCGTGACCGTGATCCGGCGCGGCGCGAGCGCGCGCCGCAGGTCGTCCAGGATCGCGTTCGTGACCGTCTCGTGGAAGATCCCCACGTTGCGGTAGGCGCCCAGGTAGAGCTTGAGGCTCTTGAGCTCGAGCAGCCGCTCGTGGGGGACGTACTCGATCAGCATGCGGCCGAAGTCCGGCTGGTCCGTCATGGGGCAGACCGCGGTGAACTCGGGGCAGTCGATCGTGACCGTGTAGTCCCGGTCGGGGTGCGCGTTCGGGAAGGTCGCGAGCGCCGCCGCGGCCGCGCGCACGCCGGGGTCGTCGAGGCCGGCGCGCCCGCTCTCCTGCGCGCGCGCGGCGCGCTCGTGATCGTCCAGGATCCCCACCGGCCCCTCCGCCCGCGACCTGTCGCGGCGCGTCACGATACCGCTGTCCCCGGGGCCGAGGAAGCGGCCGGTCGGGCCGTCCGCGGGGCCTCTTGGCCGGGGGCGCGCGCTCCTCTAGATTGTGCGCCCCGGGGCAGGGGGGGCGATGAACGACCTGGCGTCGGCGGTCGAGGACCACGACCCGCAAGAGACCCTCGAGTGGCTGGGCGCGTTCGAGGACGTGCTCGCGCGCTGGGGCCCCGCCCGCGGGGCCTTCCTGCTCGAGCGCCTGCACGCGCGCGCCGCGGCGGACCGGGCGCTGCCTCGGGGACCGCTCGTGACCCCGCAGGTGAACACGATCGCGCCCGCGGACGAGCCGGACTACCCGGGCGACGAGGCGCTCGAGGAGCGCCTCGAGGCCGTGCTGCGCTGGAACGCGGTCGCGACGGTCACGCGGGCCAACGAGCGCCACCCGGGGCTCGGCGGGCACCTCTCGACCTATGCGTCCATGGCGACCGTCTACGAGGTCGCCTACCACCACTTCTTCCGCGGGCGCGACGCGCGCGGCACGGGCGACCAGGTGTTCTTCCAGGGGCACGGTTCTCCCGGGCTCTACGCGCGGGCCGTCCTCGAGGGGCGGCTCGACTGGGGGCACCTCGAGCGCTTCCGCGAGGAGCTCTCGCCCCAGGGCGGGCTGTCGTCGTATCCGCACCCCTGGCTCATGCCGTCGTTCTGGCAGTTCCCGACCGTCTCCATGGGGCTCGCCGCGCTCTCGGCGATCTACCAGGCGCGCTTCAACCGCTACCTGGCCCAGCGCGGGCTCGCCGACACGTCCGGGTCCCGCGTGTGGTGCTTCCTCGGCGACGGGGAGATGGACGAGCCCGAGAGCCAGGGCGCGCTGACGGTCGCGTCGCGCGAGGGGCTCGACAACCTGACCTTCGTCGTGAACTGCAACCTCCAGCGGCTCGACGGCCCGGTCCGCGGCAACGGGAGCGTCGTCCGCGAGCTCGAGGGGCTGTTCCGCGGGGCCGGCTGGAACGTCGTCAAGGTGCTCTGGTCGCGCGAGTGGGACGAGCTCTTCGCCGCCGACGAGGAGGGCCGGCTCGCGCGGCTCCTCGGGGACACCGTGGACGGCGAGCTCCAGCGGCTCGCCGCGCTCCCGCCCGACCGCCTGCGGGCCGAGCTGTTCGGGCGCGACCCGGCCTGCGCGCGGCTCGTGGAGGGCCTCGACGACGCGGCCCTCGCGGCGCTCAGGCGCGGCGGGCACGACCGCCGCAAGGTCCACGCGGGGCTGCGCGCGGCGGTCGAGCACCGCGGGCAGCCGACCGTCGTCCTCGTGCACACGGTCAAGGGCTGGGGCCTCGGCAGCGCGGCCGAGGGGCGCAACGCGGCCCACCAGGCCAAGAGCCTGCACGACGACGCGCTGGGGGCCTTCGCGCGGCGGTTCGGGCTGGACCTCGCGC
Organism: Planctomycetota bacterium; assembly: GCA_024711205.1. GTDB lineage: Bacteria > Planctomycetota > J058 > J058 > J058 > JANJTH01. The sequence continues at coordinate 4,899 of JANJTH010000541.1, forward strand.
CGGGGCAGCTCGAGGCGGTCGACTACGTGCGGCCCGACCCCGAGGGCCCCGAGGTCCGCTACCTGCGCGAGCGCCGCGCGGCGCTCGGCGGGCCGATCCCGCGCCGCGTCGTCGACTGCCCCGCGCCGCCGGTCCCCTCGCTCGAGGCCCTCGCCGAGCTCGTGGCCGACAGCGGTGGGCGCGAGGTGTCGACGACCATGGCGTTCGTGCGCCTGCTCGCGCGGCTGCTCAAGGAGCCGGGCCTGGGGCAGCACGTCGTCCCGATCGTCCCCGACGAGGCGCGCACCTTCGGCATGGAGGCGCTGTTCCGCCAGATCGGGATCTACGCGCCGTTCGGGCAGCGCTACGAGCCGATCGACAAGGGCACGGTCCTGTACTACCGCGAGACGAGCGACGGGCAGCTCCTCCAGGAGGGGATCAGCGAGGCGGGCGCGCTCGCCTCGTTCACGGCCGCGGGCACCGCCTACGCGACGCACGGCGTGCCGGCGGTCCCCTTCTACATCTACTACTCCATGTTCGGCTTCCAGCGCGTGATGGACCTGATCTGGGCCGCGTCCGACGCGCGGGCGCGCGGGTTCCTGCTCGGCGCCACGGCCGGGCGGACGACGCTCAACGGCGAGGGGCTCCAGCACCAGGACGGGCACGGGCACCTGCTCGCGGCGACCGTCCCGCACCTGCGCGCCTACGACCCGGCCTTCGCGTTCGAGGTCACGGTGCTCGTGCAGGACGGGCTCCGGCGGATGTACGTCGACGACGAGCCCGGGCTCACGTACCTCACGCTCTACAACGAGAACTACGAGATGCCGGCCATGCCCGACGGCGCGGCCGAGGGGGTCGTGCGCGGGATGTACCTCCTGCGCGCGGGCGCGGGCGACGCGCCGCGGGCGACGCGCCCGCAGCTCTTCGGGAGCGGGTCGCTCCTGCGCGAGGCGCTGCGCGCGCAGGCCCTCCTCGCCGAGCGGTTCGGGGTCGCGGCCGACGTGTGGAGCGTCACGAGCTACAGCGAGCTGTGCCGCGACGGGCTGGCCGCCGAGCGCCTGGCGCGCCTCCACCCCGATCGGGCGCCGCCCGCCTGCTGGGTGACGCGGCAGCTCGAGGGGCTCGAGGGGCCGTTCGTCGCCACGAGCGACAACGTGCAGCTCGTGCCCCGGCAGATCGCGCCGTGGGTGCCCGGGCCCTACCTCGTGCTCGGCACGGACGGGTTCGGGCGGAGCGACACGCGCGCGGCGCTGCGCCGGCACTTCGAGGTCGACGCGGAGCACGTCGTGGCGGCGGCGCTGCGCGGGCTCGTCACGCTCGGGCGCTTCGACGCCGCGGCGGCGGCCCGCGCGCTCCGCGACCTGGGGCTCGACCCCGAGGCGCCGGACCCGGCGCGGGCGTGAGCGCGCCCGCCCCCTGCCAGGAGTGGCCATGAAGGAATTCGCGTTGCCCGACCTGGGCGAGGGCGTCGAGTCGGGGACGGTCGTGCGCGTGCTCGTCGCCGAGGGCGACACGATCCGCGCCGAGCAGGGCGTGGTCGAGGTCGAGCTCGACAAGGCGACCGTCGAGGTCCCGTGCCCGTACGCGGGCCGCGTCGCCGCCGTCCACGTGAAGGCCGGGGACAGCGTCCGCCCGGGCCAGGCGATCCTGAGGGTCGTCGCGGCCGACGGCGGGGCGGCTCCGAGCGCGCCGGCGCAGGCCGCGGCGC
>JANJTH010000512.1 GCA_024711205.1 Planctomycetota bacterium
GACGACGACCTGTTCGTCGTCGATCGCGCGCGGGTCTTCGTCCTGTTCGCCGACTGAGCCGTGGGGGGGGGGGGGCGCGGGGGCCCCCCCACCCCCGCGGGGGGGCGCCGGCCGGGGCCGGCCCGCGGCGGCGGGGCCCCCCCCCCCGCCCCCCCCCCCCGGGGGGGGTGGCGCGCGCCCCCGGCCCCCCCCCCACGGCTCAGTCGGCGAACAGGACGAAGACCCGCGCGCGATCGACGACGAACAGGTCGTCGTCCACGGCGAAGGGGGGCAGCGTCACCTGCCCGTCCGGGATCGTGAAGGTCCACCGGACCTCGCCGGACGCGCGCTCGAGGGCGTAGACGACGCCGCCCGAGGAGGCGACGTAGAGCACGTCGCCGCGCACGAACGGTCGGGTCACGGTCCCGCTCGGGCAGGCGAACGGGGCCTTCCAGCGCGCGCGTGGGCCCTGCGCCGTCACCTCGAAGGCCTCGAGCGTTCGACCGTTCGAGACGAAGACGTCGGCGCCGCTGACCTCGACGCCCTGGTGCTGCCCGAGCGGCTCGTCGCTCCGCCCGCCCGTGAGCGCCCGGAACGTCATCGCGGCGGGGGTCGACGCGTCGACGAGCAGCACGGCGCCGTCCCGGCGCACGGCCACGAGCTGACCGCCGACGGGCAGGGGGCCCTGCACGAGGTCGCCGCCGAGGTCGAGCGTCCCGAGCAGGCGCTTCGCCGACCAGTCGAGCGCGTACAGCCGGTCGTCGGTCGAGGCGACGAACAGCCGCTCGCCCTGGAACAGCGGGGTGGCGACGACCATGTTCTCCGCCGGGAACCGCCAGGTCACCTTGCCCGAGCGCCCGTCGATCACGACGACCTCGCCCGCGGCGGTGCCGACGGCGACCACGCGGTGCGCCCCCTCGTAGGCCGGCGACGACGTGACGGGCGCGCCGACCTCCGCCGTCCAGATCCGCGCCCCGTCGGTGCCCGGCCGGTGCGCAGTCAGCCGCCCGAGCAGCGACGACACGAACACGGCCTGCCCGGGGACGACGAGGACCGCGGGCGTCGGGTCGCCGTACTCGCCGACCTGATGCTCCTGCGCCTGGAAGCTCCACTCGGGCTGTCCGCGCCGGAGGCCGCGCGCGACCACCTGGCCGGCCTGGGTGACGTAGTAGATCGTGCCGCCTTGCGCCTGGTCGAGCGCGGGCGGGGCCGCCATGACGAGGGGCTCGGGCCGCGGCCTCGGGCCGAGCAGCACCGGGAGCTCGCCGAGGCTCAGCTCGCGCAGCTTCGTCCGCACGAGGCGCGCCTCGTGCTCGATCAGGCCCGTCGCGTCCGCCGTGAAGGTCGCCTCGTCGAAGCCGCGCTTGCGGATCTTCAAGGTGAAGGGGCGGTTCGGGCGGACCCACACGACGGCCGGCGTGAGCCGCTCGTCGGCGTCGCCGGGCTCGTCGAGGTGGACCGAGGCCCCCGCGGGGGCCGAGGACACGAGCACGGGCAGGCGGATCTTCGCGGTCGCGTCGATCGCGCCGACCTCCTTGAGCAGGGTCAAGGCGCGGGCCGTGTACTCCCGCCAGCTCTTCGCCTCGCGCAGGGCCGCCAGCTCGCCGAGCGCCTTCGTGGCCTCCGCCTCCCGGCGCTTGCGCTCCTCGACCGCGGCCCGGTTGCGCTCCTCCTCCTCCCGCTGCAGCCGGAGCCGCTCGGCGGCCGCCGCCCGCTCCCGCTCGACCGAGTCCGCGAGGTTGCGGGAGAACCGCGCCATGGCCTCGGCCTCGGTCTTCCGCGAGAGCGAGCTGCGGCCGATCGTCTCCAGGTCGTCGGCGAGCTCGCGCAGGCGCATCGGGTCCTTGCCCTCGTCGGGCGCCTGCGTCTCCGTGTCGTAGCGGTCCTTGAGCTCGTTGAAGCGGCCCCGCGCGCGCATCTCGAACGCGCCCACGGCGACGAGCGGGCCGAGGACGAGCGCGGCCACGACGAGCGCGACCTTCCTGCTGCGCTGCGGGCGGCCGGGGGCGGCCGGGCGCTTCTCCTCGGTCGCGGGGCCGCCGGTGACGCCCGCGATCATGGCCGTCGGCAGGTCGAGGCCGGCGGCCGGGTGCTCCTCGTCGTCGTCGGTCGCCGCCGCCTTGACGGTCGCCTCACCGCCCACGCGGACCGTGACCCCTCCGTCGCCGTCCTGCCCGAACGAGACGGTCCCGACCTCGCCGCGCCCCTTGGCCTTGCCCTTCACGGCCACGGTCGGCGCGACGTCGACCGTCTGCGCGACGCGGACCGTGGCCCCGCCGGGGTCCTCGCCCACGTCGACGCGGACCGTGTGCCCGTCCCCGCCGTCCGCCGCGCCCGCGTCGGCGCGGACGGTCTTCCCCATCTCGGCCTCGTCGTCGCCGCTCGCGCTCGCGGCGGGGTCGGCGCCCTCGCCCAGGGGTGCGTCGGGGTCGGCGAGGATCTGCTGGAGGTCCTTGATCAGCGCGCGCGCGCTCTGGTAGCGCTCCTTCTTCTTCTTCTTCAGGCAGCGGCGGACGACCTCGCACAGCGACTCGGGGAGCGTGGCGTTGTAGATCTTGGGCGACTCGGGCGCGTAGAAGAAGTGCTTGAGGAAGATCTCCTGGAGGTTCTTGCCGTTGAACGGCTTGACCTTCGTGACCATGTAGTAGAGGGTCACGCCGAGCGAGTAGATGTCCGAGCGCGCGTCCGTCGGCTTGCCGCCCGCCTGCTCGGGCGACATGAAGAACGGGGTGCCGACGATCTGCCCGGTGACCGAGACCTTGGTCGACGAGTGGACGTGCTTCGCGAGGCCGAAGTCCATGACCTTCACCGCGCCGCCCGGTGTGATCATGATGTTCTCGGGCTTGATGTCGCGGTGGATCATGCCCTTCTGGTGGGCGTGCGACAGCGCCTCGGCCGTCTCGATGATCATGCGCGCGGCCTCGCGCCAGTCGAGCTGGTCCGACTTGCGGATCGTCTCCTCGAGGGTGTCGCCCTCGACGTACTCCATGCGAATGAAGTAGTACTCGCCCTCCTGCCCCACGTTCTGGATCCCGACGATCCCGGGGTGGTTGAGCTGCGCGCAGGCCTGCGCCTCGCGGAAGAACCGGTCGACCGTGTCCTCGGCCCCGACGAGCGCGGGGTTGAGGATCTTGATCACGAACGGCTGGTGGAGGGTCTCGTGCTCGGCGAGGTAGACGACGCCCATGCCGCCCTGCCCCAGCTTGCGCTGGATCCGGCAGCCGTCGATCAACTTGCCGAGGATCGGGTCGGAGCCGGTCGGCTCCGCGGTCGCTTCGGTGGACATGGACGCGAGGTTAGCAGCGGCCTCCCCGGGGCACAACGCGGCCCCTGGTCGCGCGGCGGGCGGTCCCGGCCCGTCCCGGCCGGCCGTGACGGGGCGGTGTGAACCGGGTCCCACCTGGCGGGTAGAGGTCTTCATGCAGCCGCCGACGCCGCTCGAGCCCGCCGCGAAGGTCCGACCCCCGGGGGCGCCGCCGGCCCGCGCGCGGGCCGGCGCGAGGCTGCGTCGCCTGGGGCGCGCGGTCGAGCGGACGCTCGCGTGCGTGGGCGCCCTGGCGCTCGTCTACCTGCTCGCGCTGGACCGGATCTCGATCTTCTCGTCGTCCATGGCCCCGACGCTCGTGGGGTCCGAGCGGGGCGGGGACCTGGTCCTGCTCGAGCGGGCGTCGCTCGCCCTCGGCGTCACCCCCCGGCGGGGGGCGATCGTGACGTTCCGCAATTCCGAGGGGACGACCGTCGTCAAGCGGGTCGTGGGGCTCCCGGGCGAGTCGATCGCGGTCGAGGCGGGGCGCGTCGTCGTGGACGGCCGACCGCTCGAGCCCCCGGCCGGCGTCCGCTACCTGGCCGCCGGCAACGTGCGCGCCGACCGCGACGGTCCGCGCGCGTTCGCGACCTCGCCCGAGGGGCTGTACGTGCTCGGCGACGACGCGCGCGACTCGTGGGACAGCCGCTTCACGGGCGAGCTCGCGCGCGACCGGGTCGAGGGGCGGGCCGTCGCGATCCTGTGGCCGCCGGCGCGGTGGCGCTGGCTGTGGTGACCGAGAGGGCCGGGCCGCCTGGCCCGCTGGAGGTGCGCTTGACCGAGCCGTCCCCCGTCTCCGCCCCCGGCGGGCCCCTCCTCGGGGTGGCGCCGCCCGCGCCGTCGCTCGTCGACCTCGTCGGGCAGGCGCTGCGCCCCTTCCTCGGCGGCGCCGTGGCGGGGCTCGCGGCCCTGGTCGTCGTCGGCGGCGCCGTCGCGCTCCGGCCGATCGGCTGCGGCTGCGGCGCGACCTCGGCGCTCGAGCGCCAGCGCGCCGTCCAGGCCCGCTGCCTCGCGCTCGACCTGACGCCCGACGAGCTCGAGGCCCTCGAGGCGCTCGCGGCGGAGCGCGTGGCGGTCGCGTCCCGGGCGGTCGAGGCCGTCGGGCCGCTCGCCGGCGGGGCCCGCTCGTGACCGGGCAGGGAGGGCGGCGACGCGGCGAGGTGCCGGACCCGCGGGGCGAGCGCCCCTCGCCCGGCCCGTGCGTCCGCCGCGCGCCCACGCAGGCCTCCACCCTCGTCGGCGTGGGCCTCGTCGCGGCGCTGCTCGACGCGCTGCTCCTCCTCGCCGCCGCCGGGCGCCTCCCCTGGTGGGCCGTCGCCCTCCACGCGGCCGTGACCGCGGCCCTGTTCGGCGGCGTCCTCGGGCGCGCGCTCCACCTCGCTCGGCACGGCGCGCCCGAGCCCGACGCGACCGGCTGGAGGCGCCCCGAGGTCGTCGCGGCCACGCGCGGCCCGCTGCCGCTCGCCGCGCTCGTGGGCCTCGCCTGGAGCCTCGCGGCCGCCCCGGTCCTCGCGCTGCTCGCGCTGACGCTCCTCGGCCCGCACCAGGCCGACCAGCTCGTCCTGGGGCTGACCCCGCTCCCGCTCGGCCGAGGCCTCGCCCGGCTGACCTTCCTCGGGACGGCCGTGCTCGGGGCGTTCGTGCTCGTCTCCGCCGCCGCCCTCCACCTCGGGCTCGGCCAGGGGCTGACCCCCCGCGTCCGGGGCGCCCTCCTCGGCGCTGGCTTCATGGCCGGCTTCGCCGGCCTTCCCGCGACCGGGATCTTCCTCTCGGTCTGAGGGCGACCCGAGCGTCGAGCCGCCCCCGTCGGAGGGCGGCCTCTGGACGACCGCCGCCGGGGCAATGCCCGTGGCAGGAGGACGCCAGGCTCTGTCGCAAGTCGTTGGGCCCAGCAGGATTCGAACCCGCACCCCTGGGATTATGAGTCCCGTGCTCTGACCATTGAGCTATGGGCCCGCGCGCCCCGGATCATACGGCCCGGGCCCGGCCGGCCGTCGTTCGCGCGCGAGCAGGTAGGCTCTGCGCGTGGAGCCGAGCGAGGAGGCGGACGACGTGCGCCCCGGGGAGGGCGAGGCGGCCGGCTCCGAGGCGACCCGGGCCCGGTCCGACGACCGGGACCTGCTCGTGGCGGCCCTCGTGCTCGTCGTCGCGGCCGCCCTGCTCGACGTGACCCCGGCGCGCGATGGGGTGACCTTCCTCGGCTGGCGACTCCCCGAGGCCTGCGGGCTCAAGCGCGCGACCGGCTGGCCGTGCCCGGGCTGCGGGCTCACGCGGAGCGTGATCCTGGCCGCGCACGGCCAGCTCGAGGCGTTCCGCCTCCACGCGGTCGGCCCGGTCCTGTTCGTCCTGGCCGCCCTCCAGGTCCCCTACCGGGCCTGGCGCCTGGCGCGGGGCGCGCCGCGCGCGAGGCTCGGCGCGGTCCGCGGGCGGGTCCTCGCGGCCCTCGTCGTCGCGATCGGCGTGCACTGGCTCTGGGCGCTCGCGCGCCACGCGGCGACCTGAGCGCGGCTCGGGTCGCCGGGCGCGTCCGACCGACCGAAGGCAGCCAGGGCGCGCCCGGACCGAGCGCGGCGCGGACCTCACCCGAGCGCGGCGCGCGGGTCGGGTCCGCCTTGCGGGACGGCGCGCCGTCGACGACCGTGGGGCGGTCCAGGCGGCGCCGGAGCGGCGTCGACCAGGGAGGTCCCCGTGACGACCGGCGCGATCGAGTTCGCCTGCCCCTACTGCGACCGCGTGACGCGGGTTCCGGCCACGTTCGGCGGGAAGCAGGGGAAGTGCCCCGGCTGCCAGCAGGTCGTCGAGGTGCCGCTGCCGGGGGAGGTCGCGCCGGGCGGCCCGGGCGCGGCCCCGGTCGCCGCCCCGCCGCCCTCGAACGCGATCGGGGGCCCGGTCGGGGGCGAGGAGCCCGGGCCGGCCGGCGCGGGGGCCTCGAAGCCTTGCCCCTTCTGCGGCGAGCGGATCCTGGCCGCGGCCAAGAAGTGCAAGTACTGCGGCGAGTTCCTCGACGAGGCCGCGCGCCGGCAGCGCCGGAGCGCGGGCGCCGTGAACCTCCCCTACGCCTCGCGGGGCAAGCGCTTCGTCGCGCGGCTGCTCGACGACCTCGTCCTTCGCCTGCCCTTCATCGCGATCATGATCGGCGCCGTGGTCATGGCCGAGGCCGGGGGCCGCGGACAGAACAAGGATCTGATCGTGATCGGCGGCATGCTGGCCGGCATGCTCCTCATGCTCCTGTTCCTGTGCTTCCAGTGGTACCTGATCGCGACGACGGGGGCCTCGCTCGGCAAGCGCTGGCTCGGGCTCAAGATCGTCCGCCTCGACGGGGGCCCCGTCGGCTTCGTCGACGGCGTGCTCCTCCGCGAGTGGGTGATCGGCGGCATGGTGTTCGTCGGCAACTTCATGTACCTCGGCTGCTGCGTGGCCCTGGTCGACGGGCTCATGATCTTCGCGGAGGACCGCAGGACGCTGCACGACCACATCGCGTCCACGACGGTGATCGAGGTCTAGCCGCCTCGCCCGGCCTCGTGCCCGGGGGCCCGGGGCCCTCGCGGGGAAGGCTCGGCGCCGCGCCTGAACACGCGGGGGTCGGCGTGCGTCGAACGGGCTGGAGTCCTCCCGGCCCGCGGCGTGGGTGCGCGCCCCACGCCTTCTGACGCCGTCAGGCAAAGGGTTACGTCGGCCGGGAATCGGGCTCGCCGCGCAAGCGTTTGGACCCATGGACCCGCGCCAGGCGTCCGCCGGCCCGTCCGCCCCGACCCGGGTCGGCGTGCTCTCGCAGCGCCGCCGGGCGCCGGGTTGGCCGGTCCGCGGGGTGAGACCGACACCCAACGGACTCCGAATCGGTCTGTATCAGTGAGGGAGTCGACCGACCGGGGTCGAAGGGAGGGTGTCATGCGACTTCGTGGGATCGAGGGCTTCTTCGAGGGGCCGAAGCGGATCAGCCCCCGTCGCTGCGAGCTGGCGGGCTGCGGCCTGGCGACGCGCGAGGGCAAGGCCTACTGCTCGGCGCACGTCGAGCACCACCCCTACGTGCAGGGCCTGCTCGAGCAGCTCGCCTCGCGCGAGGCGGAGGACGACCTCGTCGCGCGCCGCGGCCCGCGCGCGGCGAACGTGGCCGGGATCACCGCGCAGGAGATCCTCCAGCACATCGCGTTTCACGGGGCGCGCACCGAGGAGCGCCTGTGCCGCGAGCTGAACCTCGACCACAAGACCCTGACGGGCTACGTCGAGGCGCTGCGCCGCGCGCGGCTCGTCAAGCTCGGCCGCACGAAGCGCGGCTCGACGCTCGTCCGGCTCACGGACCTCGCGCTCGGGCTCTCGATCGAGACCGCCGGGGTCGCCCAGGGCCAGGGCGAGGTCGCGGTCGCCGAGCCCCTCCGGGCCGCGGAGGCCGCCGGCCGGAGCGCCAAGAAGACCGGCTGACCGCCGGCCCCGCCGCTGGACGACGCCCCCCACAGGCCGCCCCGCTCCAGGGGCGGCCGCGTCGTTTTTGGGCCCGGGTCGGGGCGGCCGCGCCGTCCTCAGGGCGCGGGCGGCGGCGGCGGCGCCGCGACCCCCTCCGCCCCCGGGCCCCCCGGCGCCGGGACGGGCGGGGCGCCCTCCTCGGACGGCGGCCCGAGGACGAGGAGGACGGCCGGGGTGAACACGAGCTCGGCGAGCAGCGCGACGACCATCGCGAACGCGAGCAGGAGCCCGAAGAAGGCCACGCTCTTGATCTCGGCCGCGGCGAGGACCAGGAACCCGACCGTGAGCACGAGGGACGTGGTGACGATCGCGACGCCCGTCGTGCGGAGCGTCTCGAGCACGGCCTCCTCGGGCGAGCGGCCGCGCCCGCGGAGGTGTCGGAACTTGAACACGAAGTGGATCGTGTCGTCGACCGCGATCCCGAGCGCGACCGCGGCCACGAGCACGGTCGCGACGTCGAGGTGGATCCCGGCCCAGCCCATGAACCCGAGCGTCGCCGCGATCGGGAGGACGTTCGGGATCAGCGCGATCAGCGTGTAGCGCGCCGAGCGGAACAGGGCCCCGATCAGGAGCGACACGACGAGCAGCGTGAGCGCGAGGCTCTGCACCTGACCGCGGACGATGTAGTCGATCAGCTCGACGTAGAGCGGCACGTAACCGCCGCCCTCGACCGTCACCCCCGCGGGGAGCGCCTTCGCGCCCTCGGCGCGGATGTCGGCCAGGATCCGGCGCGCCTCGTTCGCGCTGTCGTTGCCGGTCCGGAACGTGATCCGCGCGCGCTGGTAGGCGGGGAAGTCGACGAGGCGCATGGGGTCGTCGTTGCGCTCCGGGTCGTAGAAGAGCAGCTCCTGCTCGACGAGGGCCGGGTCGTCGGGGACCGCGTAGCCCCCGGGGCCCTCGAGGACCTGGTTCAGGCGCTTGACGACCCCGGTCAGCGACGCCGCGTCGCCGACCTTGGGCTCGCGCTCGACGATCGCGCCCGTGAACGCGTCGATCCCGCGGAGCACCGCGGGGTCCTTGGCCCCGTCGGCGCGGCCCGTGTCGACGACGACCTCGAGCGGGAGGTACGGCCCGAACTCGCGCTCGATCAGGTCGTTGTCGCGGCGGACCGGGTTGTCGGGGTAGAGGTAGCCGATCGTGTAGGTGTCGACCTCGAGGGCGAGCACGCCGTGGACGGTCGCGGCGCCCGCGAGGAGGGCCGCCGCGACCACGGCCCAGCGCCGGCGCGCGACCGCGGCCCCGAGCGGCCCCGCGAGGCCCTGGAACGCGCGCGCCGCGGCGCCGCCGCCGGGGGGCGGGCGCAGGTCGAGCCACGCGAGCCCGAGCGAGCACACGACGAGCGTGCACACGAACGCGAGCATGATCCCGAGGGCCGCGAACGCGCCGAGCTGGCGCAGCACGCGCATGTCGGCCGTCGCGAACGTGAGGAAGCCGAGCGCCGTCGTGAGCGAGTTGAACAGCCCCGGCATGGCCGCGAACCCGACCACGCGCGCGACGGCCTGGGCGCGGGTCAGGCCCTCCCGCTCGAGCCCCTCGCGCTCCTGGAACCAGCAGGTGAGGAAGTAGATCGCGTCGAGGAGCCCGACGACCGTGATGATCGTCGGCAGGACCATGGTGACCATGTTGAGCCGGTAGCCCAGCCCGACGTAGGCCCCGAGCGTGAGGACCGTGGCCGCGTAGACCGACGCGGCGGCGAGGAAGACCGCCGCCGCGCGGCGGAGGACGGCCCACAGGCAGGCGAGGATCAGGGCGCCCGACAGCGCGAGGAGGTGGGCGGACCCCTGCGTCGACAGGTGGTTCAGCTCCTCGTTCATGACGGTCATGCCGCCCCAGCGCTCGGCCGGGGCGGCCGGGGCGCCCTCGCCCTGGGCCCGCTCGCTGGCCGCGCGGGCCGCCGCGACGGCGGCCCGCACGTCCGCGAGGATCCGCCCCCGCTGGGCGTCGAGGTCGGGGAGCGCCTCGACGCGGGCGGTCAGCAGCGTGACGCGCCCGTCCGCCGAGACGATCTGCCCGCGGAAGAGCGCGTTCGACTCCACGCGCGCGCGCACGCGGGCCGCCGCCTCGGGGCCGCCGACCGGCTGGCGGTAGAGGCGGCCGATCTCGAGCGCGCCCTGCGCGTCGAGGTCGGCGTGGAGCACGGTCGAGAGGCTCGTGACGCCGTGGATCCCCGGCACGTCGCGGATCCGGGCGCTCGCGTCGGCCACGAGGTCGAGCACGTGGGGCGCGTAGACCCCGGCCGGCCCGTCGGCCGCGAGCGCGATCAGGATCGACTCGTCGTTGCCGAAGCGGGCCTGGAAGTCGCGGAGCCGGAGCAGGGCCGGGTCCCCCTCGAGGAACCAGATCTCGACCCCGTTGTCGACCGGCATGCGCTCGGGGTCCCAGGCGGTCGCCTGGCCCCAGGCGAACAGCGCGCAGCCGAGCGCGAGGCCGAGCGCGCCGAGCGCCAGCTTGCCGCGCGCGACGATCGCCGCGACGACGGGCTCGAGGGTCTTCACGGGGCAGCCTCCTGGGGGGGCGGGGCGGGTCGAGCGCGGGCGGGCGGGCCGATGCGCCCGCGGGGGCCGACGCCGGCGTCGCTCACACCGGGGCGCCGACCCCGGGCCGTACGGCGCGCTCGACCACGAAGTCGCCGTAGACGAACGAGCGGTCGCGCCGGTGGATCTCCCGGGACAGCGCCGCCTCGTGCACGAGCCGGCCCTCGAACGCGGCCGGGTGCCCGCGCGGGACGAGCAGGTTGCGCCAGGTCAGGCGCGCGCCGTCGCGCGCCGTGCGCCACAGCTCCTCGAGGAGCGCCACGAACGCGGGCTCGCTCATCCACTCGAAGATGTCCGAGAGGTAGTAGCAGGAGAACGCGCCCTCGGGCTGCCTCGGGAGGAAGTCCTCGAAGCTGGCGGTCACGAGCCGCAGCGTCGCGCGGGCGCGCGCGCGGAGGAGCGCGTGGTGCTCGGGGCGCAGCCAGGGCGGGAGGCGCCGGGCCGGGTCGGTGTACTCGCCCAGGACCATGTACTCGAGGAACCAGTTGTCGCGGACGGGCAGCTCGCAGATCGCGTGCTCGAAGCGGGCCCGGAACAGGTCGCCCACGCGCTCGGCCTCGACGTAGCGGAAGAACGCCGGGTCGCGCCCGAGCTTCCCCATGACCGTCTTGCCGAAGAAGGCCCGGAACAGGAGCCGCCAGCGCCGCCCGTCCCAGTGGTCGCGGTAGAGCGCGCGCTGGGCCTCGAGGTCGTCGAGCTCGAACAGGCGCCGCCGCACGCTCCGGCGCACGATCAGCGGCAGGAACCAGCGCCGGAACAGGCCCAGGTAGCCCTCGAACCGCCCGACGTGGATCACGCCGCGCTCGAGGAGCTCGCCCTCGCCGTCCCAGAAGCCGCGCGCCTCCTCGGAGAGGTTGGGCCGGACCTGCCGGTAGAGGTCAGCGCGGCGCGACGACGGCCGGGCGCCCACGAACGCCTGCACGTCCTCGGCCTCGAGCCGCTCGATCGCGGCGAGCTTGAGCTCGAGCAGGAGGGTCTGCGTGCGGTTGAAGTCGATCGCCGTGACCGAGCGCGGCCCGGCGGTCACGAACGCGAGCGCGTTGTCGCCCGACGCGCCCACGGCCAGCAGGTCGTCGTCGGGCCCCGGCCGCAGCCCGTCGAGGTCCGCCTGCGGGTCCTCCCAGGCCTGGCTGTAGAGGATCCGCTGGAAGACCTGCCGGGACGCGACCTCGCTCTTCACAGGGGCACGAGCCTACCTGAAGTGGAGGGCGGGTGCGGACCGCGCGGCCGGGCCCGGGTCAGAGCTGGACGAGGACGGGCGACGGGCCGATCCCGGAGGCCGCCGAGGCCGAGCGCAGCTCGGAGGCGAGCCGCTCGACGAGCGACGGGCGCTCGGGCGCGCGGCGGGTCACCGCGGCCTCGCGCAGCGGCTTGCCGAAGTTCTGCGCGAGGGCGTAGTCGACGACGCGCGGGAACGAGCGGGCCGGGTCGGGGAGGGGGCAGCCGGCGGCGGCGAGGAGCGCCTGCTCGTCGCCGCCCGCGAACACGGTCTCGCAGCGCGTGTAGTCGACGTAGACCGCGAACCCGTCGAGCGCCTTCTTGACCTTCTCGCCGCCCACGAGCCGGGCCCAGGCCGTGAGCGCGGCCCAGCGGACCGGGCCGAGCGCGCGCGTCTTGACGGGCACGGGGGCGCCCTCGCGGCGGGACATGCCCGCGTAGGTCTCGCGGATCACGTCGTGGACCGAGAGCGCGCGCTCGCCGGCGGTCAGGTGGAAGGTGCGGCCGGCCGTGTCGTCGCGGGCGCCGAGGGCGAGCATCGCGTCGGCCACCCAGTCGACCGGGACGACGTCGAGGAGCGCGGGGCCGCCGCACGAGGCGTAGGGCAGCCGCCCCCAGGCCATGAGGCGCATGGGGTAGTAGACGACGTTCCAGTTCGTCGTGCGCCCGGTCCGGCTGTCGCCGACGACGATCGACGGGCGATACACGGTGATCGGGAGGTGCGCCATGGCGGCCCGGAGCAGGCGCTCGGCCTCGGCCTTCGTCCGCTCGTAGGTGTTGCGGAAGAGCGCCGGGTCGTCGGCGGGCAGGTCCTCGGCGCGCACCGGCCCCGGGGCCTTGCCGGCGACGTAGGCCGTGCTCACGTGGTGGAGGCGGCGGAACCGCCCGCGGAGCGCCGCCGCCTCGGCGAGCGCGAGGGTGCCCTCGACGCCGGCGACGTTGACGCGGCGGGCCTCCTCGAGCGGGAGGTCGAAGCTCGTCGAGGCGGCGCAGTGAATGATCTCGGTCGTCGTCGACGCGAGGTGGTCGAAGGTCCGCCGGTCGAGCCCGAGGCGGGGCTGCTCGATGTCGGCGGGCACCCAGCGCAGGCGCGCCTCGCAGGCGCGGGCCCCCTGGGGGCCGACGAGGGCCTCGAGCGTCGCGCGGCCGCGCTCGGCCGCGGCGACCCGGTCGGCGGCCCGGACGAGCGCGACGATGGGGCGGCGGTCACGGATGAGGAGGCGGCGGAGGACCTCGCCCCCGATGAACCCCGTCGCGCCGGTCAGGACGATCGTGCCGTCGGTCATGGTCACCCTCACGGGGGACCTCCGCGCAACTCGCAGGCCGTCGGATGGAGCCGACATGGGCCTGGCTCCTGTGTTCAGCGCGTCGAGACTTAGACGGGCGTGCGGACGGAGAACACCAGAAACGTCTCGCGGATGGCCCCGCCGACGGCTTGATCGCGGTCAATGCGTTTCTCTTGGGGATCGTTTCGCGACGAACGTAGCTCCTAACCGACGTTTCACCCGTGCAGGGGACCCTCGCGGACGATGGCATTCGGGGTGCGTATCGACCCGCCATGACCCGCTACCTCGTGATCGTGAACCAGTTCGCCGGCACCTGCGGCCTCCAGGGCGACCTGGAGCTCCGGATCCGCCGGGCGCTCGCCCCGGCGCGGGTGACCCTCCTCCGGACCGCGAGCCCGGACGAGGCCCGCCTCGAGGCGGCGCGCGCCCGGCGCGCCGGGTTCGACGGGGTGATCACGGTCGGCGGCGACGGGACCCACCACTGGGTGGTCGACGCGCTCGCCGGGGGCGACGTGCCGCTCGGCGTGATCCCCCTCGGGACCGCGAACGACCTCGCGGCCGAGCTCGGGATCGAGCGCGACGTCGAGGCGGCGTGCCGCGTGTTCCGCGAGGGGGGCCGCGCGCGGATCGACCTCGTGCACGCGACGACCGGCCCGCGCGGGGCGAGCCGCGGCAAGGCGTTCGCCACGGCCGGGGGCATGGGGCTGTGCACGGACGTCGCGCTCGGCGTCTGCGAGGCCCGCAAGCGGTCGCGCGCCTTCCACTGGCTCATGCGCCAGCTCGGCGGCCTGATCTACCAGCTCTACATGGTGTGGCTGCTCGCGTTCGGCCGCCGGCTCGAGCACGCCTACCGGCTCGAGCAGGAGGACGGGACGACGCGCGACGTCGAGGCCTACATGGCGCTCGTCATGAACCAGGCCTTCCTCGGCAAGAACTTCCAGGCCGTCCCCGACGCGTCGAACCGCGACGGCGCGTTCGACGTCCTCCTGATCAAGAAGCACGGCTGGCTCCCTCGCCTCCGCCTCGTGGCGACCGTCGCGACGACGCTCCGCGCGGGGCACATCGGCCGGGCCGACGTCGAGGTCGTGCGCGCCCGGCGGCTCGAGGTCCACGCGGCCCGCCCCGAGGCGTTCTTCGCCGACGGCGAGCACCTGGGCACGACCGACCGCTTCGTGTTCCGCGCGCTGCCCCGCGCCCTCCCCGTGTTCGTGCCGCTCGACCGCGCCGAGGAGCGGGCCCCGGCGCGCCGCGAGGCCGTCTCGTCGGGCTTCGGCTCGGGCTCGGGTTCGGGCTCCGGCCTGTTCGCGGCCTGAGCGACGTACGTGGGCCGTGCCTGGCAGACCGACCGGAGGGAGGTCGGCCTGGCGCGGGCCGAGCGCGGAGCGGATCTCACCCGAGCCAGGCCCCGAGGTCGTGCCCCTGCGGCCGCGGGCACGTTGGACGGGGCCGCCCGGCGCGACCATGATGCCGGGCAGGAGGGTCCATGATCGTCGACGTGCCCCCGCGCCACGCGATCGAGACGCTCGAGGCGCTCAATCGCAAGTCCGTCACGCACGCCTACGCGATCGAGGACCTCGACTGGGCGCGCCCCGTCGACCGGACCAAGCTCTGGTCGCCGGTCGAGATCACGCCGCTCGCGCACCTGCCGTCCTGGTCGCTCCTCGAGGAGGCGCATCGCCTCCGCTACAACCAGCTCTTCGCGCTCGGCGTCTGCGAGCAGTTCGTGTGGTTCGAGCAGCACCTGCTCTGCACGGTGCTCCGCCACCTGCTCGCCGACGGCAAGCCGATCCCCCCGCTCCTCCGCGAGGCCCTCGAGCACTTCGTCGTCGAGGAGGACAAGCACTCCGAGATGTTCTGGCGCATGTGCGAGAAGGCCGAGCCCGCGCTCTACCCCGACCGCCGGTTCCGCCTGTTCAACGTCTCGCGCGCCCAGGGCGCGGCCATGAACGTCGTGCTGCGCCGCCCCCGCACGTTCCTGGCCTGGATCTGGGCCGCGATCTTCTTCGAGGAGCGGACGGTCGACTACTGCCGGCGCTACCGCAAGGCGCACAAGGCCGACCCCGACGCGCTCGACCCGTCGTTCGTCGAGCTGCACGAGTTCCACTTCAAGGACGAGGGCCGGCACTTCCAGCTCGACCAGCACATGCTGACCTGGCTCTACGACCCGGAGCCGCGCTGGAAGAAGGCCCTCGCCGGGCGGACCTTCGCCGTGCTCATGCGCGCCTACGTCTCGCCCAGGCGCACGTCGCTCAGGATCCTCGAGCAGCTCGGGCGCGAGTTCCCGGCGCTCCGCGAGCGCGCGCTCCCCGCGCTCGCGCGTGAGCTGCCGCTCCTGCGCACGAGCGCGAGCTTCCACCGCGAGGCGTTCAGCCGGTCCTCGGTCCCGCGCACGCTCGCCCTGTTCGGGCAGTACCGCGAGCTCGACCGGCTGTGGCCGCTGTTCGTCGTCGAGGACAAGGACGGCCCCCGGCCCACGGCCGTCACGACCCCGGCCACGGGCCCGGAGGCCGCCGCGTGAAGCTCCTGCCGCTCGAGACGCTCCGCCGGCGCGCGGAGGCGAACGCCTTCGACATCGAGGCGATCGACTGGGGGCGGGGCGTCGACTTCACGCGCCCGTTCTTCCCCGTCCACCTGACCCCGCTCTCGCACACGGCCGTGTGGGGGGAGCTGTCGGAGGCCGAGCGGCTCGACTACAACCAGCTCTACGGGCAGTCGGTCAACGAGCAGTTCATCTTCCTCGAGGACCGCTTCCTCGTGCGGATCGTGCGCGGGATCGAGGAGCGCGGCGGGCTCGGCCTGCCCGACGACCTGCGCGCGGCGCTGCACGGCTTCCTCGAGGAGGAGATCAAGCACACGGAGATGTTCCGCCGGCTCAACCGGCTGACCGACCCGACGACCTACGGCGCGAACGACTTCCGGTTCCTGCGCCTCGGGAAGGCCGAGGACGCCGTGCTCGAGCTGACGGCCCAGCGGCCGGACTGGCTCGTGTTCTGGGTGTGGCTCGCGCTCGCCTTCGAGGAGAAGACGGTCGACTACTACCGGCACTACCAGCGCCACGCGAAGGAGCGGCCGGACCTGCCGCTCGACCCGCTCTACGAGCAGGTGCACCACCACCACATGCTCGACGAGGTCCGGCACGTCCAGATCGACCACCACCTGGTCCGCGCCCTCTACGAGCGGTGCGGGCGGGTCGTGCGCGGGCTCAACGTGCGCCTCGTCGCGCGGACGCTCGGCGCCTACACGCGCCCGCGGCGCACGAACCTGCGGATCGTCGAGGCGCTCTGCGCGCGCCACCCGCGGCTCGCGCCGCTCCTGCCCGACATGCGGGCGCAGGTCCGCGGCCTCGCGACGTGCCGGGCCTGGCAGGAGATCACCTACAGCCGGCGCAACGCGCCGCAGACCTTCGCCTTGTTCGACGAGTTCCCCGAGATGCACGCGCTCGCCCGCGTGCTCCTCTGCTATACGCCCGAGCGCGTCGGACCCGCCCCGGCAACCGCTTGAGCCGACGCGGCTTCCGGCGTAGGATCCCCGCCCGCCAGGGGAGCCGCCCGGCGCGCGTTCGCGCGCCCGGTCGGGTGACGGGGGGAGCACGACATGGACGGGGTGCGGACGCTCGGCTGGGCGCTGGGGTGCCTTCTGGGGGCGGCGGGGCTCGCCGCGGCGCAGGCGGGCGGGCCCGAGGACCTGGCCGGGACCTGGCGCCGCGAGCCGACGCCGGACGCCAAGACGGCGCGCTACTTCCGCCTCGAGGCAGGGGAGGGCAAGCTCACGGGCGAGCTCCTGAACCCGCCCGAGGGCTTCACCTGCAAGGTCGCGCTCGAGGCCGCCGGCGGGCGCCTCAAGGGCCAGGCGACCTGGACCGACGAGTACGGCGCCGAGACCTCCGCCTGGGACTTCCAGGTCGCGCCGGACGGCCAGGGCCTCGCCGGCCGCTCGGAGTTTCTCCAGTTCAAGGAGGACGGGTCGGTCGAGAAGGGCTGGGAGAACCACAAGCTGACGCGCGTGGCGCGCGTCGGCCTCCTGCCGGAGCTCGTGGCGGGCGCGGCCGACGAGCCGTTCGGTGACGCGGTGTCGGACCTGCGGCCGCTGGCCGGCGGCTGGCGCGGCCCGGGCGGCGCGTGGCAGGCCACCCTCCTCCAGGGGCGCCTGATCTTCACCCAGGTGACGAGCGGCGGGCCCGGCGCGCGGGTCGAGCTCAAGGACGAGCGCGGGGTGCTGCGCGGCGAGGCCGAGGTTCCGGGCGGCGGGCGCGTCGCGGTCGAGCTCGCCTACGAGGACGGCCGGCTGAGCGGCAGGGCGGCCTGGCGCGAGGACCTGCCGGACCTGGCTGACCGGGCGGCGAGCGGCTGGGCGCAGGTCGCGTTCGAGCGGCTCGCGCGCCTCGACGGCGGCGCCGAGCCGACCTCGAGCGCGCCCGAGGCGGGCGACACGAGCCCGATCGAGGGCGTCCTGCGGCGCGACGACGGCGCGTTCCTCCGCGTCGCGGCCGAGGGCGCCGAGCACGTGGGCGTGCTCTCGGACGCCGCGGGCAAGACGCTGGCCCGCGTGCGGCTCCGCCCGGAGGGCGGCCGGTGGGTCGGCGCGGCGAACTGGGACGGCGTCGAGCTGCGCTGGGAGCTGGCCGCGACCGGCGAGGGCGGGCTCGCCGGGCGCTGCGAGTGGGGCGACGCCCACGACGGCCGCGTCGTCGCGCGCGGCTGGGGCGCGCGGTCGTTCCGCCGGCTGACCCGGCTGGACTGAGGATTCCGGGTCGAGGGGAGGGCCGAAGCCGGCCCCCGACCCCGGAGCCCCATTGGGCGCGGGGGGTCGGGCCGCGCGCCGCGGCCCGCGGGGGCCCCGGCAGCACGGGGGGCCGGGGTG
>JANJTH010000650.1 GCA_024711205.1 Planctomycetota bacterium
GCGCCCGGCGCCGCGAGCGAGCCCTCGCGCGGGCCGGCCTGGATCGACCGCGCCGGCGGCGGGCCCGCCGGGCCGCCGCCCGCCGGCGTGCCGCTCGAGGTGCTCTCGTGCGGCGCGGGCGACTTGCTCCTCGTGCGCGGCCCCGCGGGCCTCGCGCGCGTCGCCCTCCTCGGGGTCGAGGCCCCCGCCCGCGCCGACGCCTACGCCGCGAACGCCGCGCTGCGCGGGCGCCACGCCGGGCTGCTCGGCGCGGCCTCGACGACGAGCGACGAGGCGTTCGAGCGCAGCATGGCCCACCTGGTCCGCCTCGTCGTCGCGGCGGGCCGCGTGCGCCTGCGATACCCCGCGCCGGGCGCCCCCGGCTCGAGCGCCGCGGGCCGCCCCGGGGTCGCGCTCGCCTACGTCGAGGTCGACGGCCCGCAGGGCCCGTTCGACGTCGGCGCGGCGATGCTCCGCGAAGGGTTCGCGCTCGCGTCGACCGACCCGCACCCGCGCGCGGCCGACTACCAGGCGCTCGAGGCCGGCGCCCGCGCCGAGCGCCGCGGGCTGCTCATGGGCCCCTGAGCGAGGAGCGAGGGCAGCGCCAGGCCGACCGACCGGAGGGAGGTCGGGCCTGGCGCGGGCCGAGCGCGGAGTGGACCTGACCCGAGCGCGCGCGACGGGTCCTGGGCGAAGGCCGTCGCGAGGCCGGCGGCGTCGCCCGCGAGGCGGGGGCGCCCCGGGCGCTCCTGGAGGGGCCGCGGGCCGCGACCGACGGAGCAGGCGGCGTCGAGCGCGAGCGCGGCCGAGCCGGCCTGCCCCTCGAGGGCTCCGCGCGCGCCCGCCTGCCGGGGCGCCGCGCCGTGATCGCCGACCTCAGGCCCGCGCCGCGCGCGGGCGCACGACGGACACGGCCCGGCGGGCCGGGTCGAAGGCCGTCTCGAGGCGGCGGGCGACGTCGTCGAGGCCGATCGCCTCGACGACGTCGAGGTACGAGAACAGGTCCCAGCCCTGGAGGCGGGCCTGCGCGACGTGGCTCACGACCTGGTCGACCGCGTTGAACCCGCGCACGAACTGCCCGTAGGCCTTGTTGCGCAGGCGCGCGAAGTCGGCCGGGTCGAAGCCCTGCGCGCGCGCCTCGTCGACGCGCGCCGCGATCGCCGCCACGAGGCCGTCGGGGTCGGGCGTCTCGCCGCCGATCAGCGTGCAGGCGTAGCCGCTCCGGCCGGCCCCGTAGCCGGGCGAGAACGTGCCGTCGAGCAGGCCCGTCGCGTAGTGCCGCTCGTAGAACGGGCTCGAGCGGCCGAACAGGAGCTCGAGCGCGAGCGCCGACTCGAGCGTGCGCCGGAGCGCCGGCGCGCCGGGCGGCGCGGGCGCGTCCTTGTAGCCCACGAGGACGCGCGGGTTGCCGACGTCCGCCTGCTCCTCGACGCGGGCCGAGACGACGCCCTCGGGCTCGCCGAAGCGCGGACGCGGCGGCGGGGCGCCCGGCTCGAGCCGGCGCAGCCCCTCGTGCGCGGCGGCCCGCGCGACGACCGCCGCGGGGTCGAGGTCGCCCGCGCACACGAGCGTCATGCGCCCGGGCCGGTAGAAGGCCCGGTGGCAGCGCTGGAGCACGCCGCGGTCGATCGCCGCGATCGAGGCGACCGTACCCGCGACCTCGTCGCGGATCGGGTGGTCGCGGTACAGCGCGCGCAGGAGCGCGCGGTGCGCGCGGGCGTCCGGGTCGTCCTCGACCATGCGGATCTCCTGCGCGATCACCTTGCGCTCCTTCTCGACCTGCTCGTCGGTCATCCACGCGTCGCTGACGAACCCGAGCAGCAGGTCGAGGCACTCGAGGAAGCGCGCCCCGGTCGAGAAGTAGTAGCCCGTCTCGTGGTGCGACGTGTAGGCGTTCGCGGACGCGCCGAGCCGCGCGAAGCGGTCGAACACGTCGCCCGCCTCGTCCTCGAACAGCTTGTGCTCGAGGAAGTGCGCGACCCCCTCGGGCGAGCGCTCGCCCGGCCCGGCGTCCGCGCCGGCTGGCAGCGTCCGGTCGACGGCCCCGTAGTCGACGACGAGCAGCGCCGTCGCCTTGAGGTAGCCCGGCTTCGGCACGACGACGACCGAGAGCCCGCCCTCGAGCGTGGCCGCGACCTCGACCTCGTCGAGGCGCGGCGCGCGCCGGGTCGTGACCGCCGGGGCGGGCGCCGTCACGCGAGGCCCCCGGGCGCGGTCGCGCCCGCCGCGAGGTCGGCCGGCTCGCCCGCCGGCGGCGCCTCGGGCTCGAGCAGGAACACGGTGTCGAGCCGGACGCCGCGCGCGGCGGCGGCCACGGCGTCGCGGTCGACGGCCGCGACCGCGGCCACGGCGTCGTCGGGCGTCACGTCGAGCCCGCCGAGCCGCAGCACGTAGTCGAACTGCGCGAGCTGGCCGGGCGCGTCGAGCAGGCTCCGGTAGCCCTGCGCGAACGCGAGCCGGGTCGCCTCGAGCTCGTCGTCGGTCAGCTCGCCCCGGCCGATCGCGGCGAGCTGCTCGAGGCACAGGTCGCGCGCCTGCGCGAAGGCCGAGGCGTCGATCCCGCAGCTCATGAACAGGAGCCCCTTGAGCCGCTCGAACGAGGAGCCGGCGTCGTAGCAGAGCCCCGCGCGCTCGCGGACGTTCTTGAACAGCTTCGAGTGCGGGAACGCCCCGAGCACCCCGTTGAGCACGACGTGCGGCCAGTAGCCGGGGTCGCCCAGGCGGCCCCCCGCGCGCAGCCCGAGCACGAGCCGGGCCTGGCGCGCCTCCGCCGGCTCCCGGACCTCGCGCGGCGCGGCCGCGGGGGGCGGGTGCGGCGTCGTCCCGCGGAGCGGGGCCGGGGCGGCGCCGGCGTCGCCGGTCGCCCGGCGCGCGGCGCACAGCGGCGCGAAGGCGGCCGCG
>JANJTH010000694.1 GCA_024711205.1 Planctomycetota bacterium
GGCCGCGCCGAAAAGATCGTGTTTCGTTCGTGCCCGCCGGACAGTAGCACCTTCCCCCGTACCGGGGGGGGGGCCGGGGGGCGCCGCCCCCGGCCCCGGCGGCCCGCGCCCCGGGGGGGCCGAGCGGCCCCCCCCCCCCCCCGCCGCCCCCCCCCCGGGGCCCCCCGGCGCGCCCCCGCCGCCCCCCCCCCGGTACGGGGGAAGGTGCTACTGTCCGGCGGGCACGAACGAAACACGATCTTTTCGGCGCGGCCCTCGGGCCCGGCGTCGACGAGGCCACGATGAGCGACCAGCCCGCCCCGCCCGCGCCCGCCGGCGAAGCCGCGGAGCCCCCGGCGGCGCCCGCACCGGGCGGCGACCGGCACCCGACGGCCGACCAGGACTCGCCCTGGAAGGAGGCGCTCGACCGGTGGCTCGACGCCTTCGCCCTGCTCTTGTTTCCTGCGCTGCACGCGGTGCTCGCCGACGGCGACCCGGCCTGGCGCCCCAGCGTCCACGCGCGCGAGCGCGCAGGCTGCCGGCTCCGGTTCGAGTTCCCCGTGGCCAAGCTCCTCGACTGGGACACGCCAGAGGCCCGGGACGCGCTCGAGTCCAGTCGCAGTCCGGCCGCCGTGGTCGTCCTCGCGCAGCTCGACGCGCTGCGGACGCGACGCCGCCCGCGCGCGCGGCAGGCAGCGAAGTGGGCGCTCTACCGTGGGCTGTTCGGGCGCGGACTGTCGCGCGAGGCTATCCTGGAGCTGTTTCGCGTCCTGGACTGGCTCCTGGCCCTGCCCCCGTCGCTCGAGCGGGAGCTCGCGGCCCGGATCACCCGGTTCGAAGAGGAGGTTCGCATGCCCTACGTGACGAGCGTCGAGCGAATCGGGCGCGAGAAGGGCCTGGAGGAGGGCCTGGAGGAGGGGGTGCTCCGCGGGCGCCACGAGACCCTGCGGCTGATCGTGTCGACGCGCTGGGGGGCGCCCTCGAGCTCGCTCGACGAGCGGCTGCGGGCTGCCGTCGCGGGGCCCGACTTCGCGGCGGTCGCGTCGCAGGCGACCTCGGCGCCCTCGCTGGAGGCGTTCGCCGCCTGGCTCTCGGCCCGGGACTGCACCCCGGGCTGATCGCCGGCGTCGCCGCGCGGACACGCCTCGCGCGCGGCGCGGCCTCGCCGATCGAGGCGGGTTCGTGGCCTGCTCGCGCGCCGGCCGCTCCGGGGCTGGGTCATGCAAAATGCACCGTCGCCGGGTTGGGCCGGCGCCGGAGGCGCAGTTGGCTCCCGACGACCCAGAGCCCCAAGCGGCCTCGACCCCGGAGCACGGTGCGCCGGGCGCCTACGCGGCGTTCCTGCGGCGCGCCCAGGCGGGCGAGGACGAGGCGCGCGCGGCCGAGGCGCTCGACGTGTGGTTCGACGCGGCGGTCCCCGCGCCGACGGGCCCCGCCCTCGACTTCGGGGCCGGGCGCGGGCAGGCGCTCGCCTGGCTCCATGCGCGCGGCTGGCGCGGGCTCTTCGCCTACGAGCCCGACCCGGCGCTCGCGCGCGCGCTCCGGGACCAGGCCGGGCCGGGCGACGGCGCGGCGGGTCCGCGCTGGGAGGTCGCGCCTGCACCCATGGAGGCCCCCGACCCGCTCGCCTGGCTCCGCGCGCGCGACGGGTCCTTCGCGCTCGTCCTCGCCAAGGACGTGCTCGAGCACGTCGACCCCGACCGCGTGGTCGAGCTCACCGCCGCGCTCGGGCGCGCGCTGCGCCCGGGCGGCGTGCTCGTGGCCTCCGCGCCGCACGCCGTCTCGTTCGCGGGGACCTACGTCCGCTACGGCGACCTGACGCACCGGACCGCCTTCACGGCGGGGAGCCTGCGCCAGCTCCTCGAGGCGGCCGGGCTGACGGACGTCCGCGACCACCCCCCGCGGTTTCGCCCGACCGTGCATCCGGCGCGCCTCGCCTACCGCGTGGCGCGCCGCGCCTGGCACGCCGCGCTGCGCGCGATCTACCTGCTCGAGGAGCCCGCCTGGCGGCTCCAGCCCCCGCACTTCTTCCCGCGCCTCGTGGCGTCGGCGCGCCGACCGGCGGTCGACGCCGGCCCGCGGCTTGCCTAAGATCCGGGCCCGCCGCGGGCGGGGGGAGTCGCGTGGACCCGTTCGCCTACCTCATGGGCGCCGTGAGCGGCATCGTCGCCGCGGGGCTCGCGGCGCTCCTGATCGGCTGGCCGTGGCTCCGGCGGCGCACGCTCGAGCTCGCGCGGGCCGACCTGCGCCGCGACGCCGACGTCGCGGCGAAGGAGGCGCTCTACCGCGAGCGCGACGCGTTCGAGGGCGCCGTCGACGCGACGCGCCGCGAGCTCAAGGAGCTCGAGGACCGCCTGCGCGCGCGCGAGGACCTGATCGACCGCCGGCTCACGGCGGTCGAGGGGCGCGAGGGCGAGGCGCGCCGGCGCGAGGCCGAGCTGACCGGGCGCGACGCGACCCTGCGTGCCGAGCGGGCCGAGGTCGACCAGCTCGTCGACCGGCAGACGCGCGAGCTCGAGCGGATCGCCGGGCTCCGCCGCGAGGAGGCGGAGCGCGAGCTGCTCGCGCGCGTCGAGGCGACCGCGCAGGCCGAGCGCGCGGCCGCGGCCGAGCGCGCGGCGGCCGAGGGCGTGCGCCAGGCCGACGAGGGGACGCGCCGGGCGCTCGTGGCCGCGCTCGAGCGCGCGGCCTGGCCGCTGCCCTCCGAGGCGCTGGCCCGCGCCGTGCCGCTGGCGCGGGACGCCGTCA
>JANJTH010000698.1 GCA_024711205.1 Planctomycetota bacterium
GGCGCGGCTCCCGGCGCGCGCGGCCGCCCCGCTGGGCATCCGCGGCTCGCGCGCGCCGGTGGCGCCCGCGGCCTGCGGGCGGCGCGGGCGGCCGGCCGCCGCGCCGCCCCGGGGCGGCGCGAGGCCGCGCCGAGCGACGACGGCGCGAGGCGCCCCCTCGCGCGCGCGCGAGGGTCCTGGCCGGGCTAGACTGCGCCCCCGTGACGTCCCCCGCCCCTTCCGTCCGTAGCCGCCCTCCCGGCGCCAAGCGCGCCGCGGCCTGGGGGGCGGTCGTCGCGTGGGCCGCCGCGATCGCCTGGGCCTCGTCCCAGCCCTCGGGCGGGGCGGTGCCGCTGCCGGGGCCCGGGCTCGACAAGGCCGCGCACCTCGCCGTGTTCGCGGTGCTCGGCGCGCTCGCGGCCGTCGCGCTCCGGGTCGAGGGCTGCTCGCCCTGGCGCTCGGCCGCGGCCGGGGCCGCCCTCGCCACGGCCTATGGCGGGCTCGACGAGTTGCACCAGCGCTGGACGCCGGGCCGCGTGGCCTCGCTCGCGGACCTCGCCGCGGACGCGACGGGCGCGGCCGTCGGCGGGGCCGCGGTCGGCGGGCTCGCGCGTCGACGGGCCGGGGAGGGCGCGGCGTGACGGCGGGCATGTCCGGGGGCGAGGGCTCGCGGCCGCGCGTGCTCCTCACGAACGACGACGGCGTGCGGGCGCCGGGCCTGCGGGCCGCCTTCGACGCGCTCGCGCCGCACGCCGACGTGACGGTCGTGGCGCCCGTGGACCAGCGGAGCGGGGCGAGCCACCAGATCACGCTCGAGAGCCCGCTGCGCGCGCACCGGCTCTCGGACCTCCCGGGGTGGATGGTCGACTTCACCCCGGTCGACTGCGTGAAGCTCGCGCTGGGTCAGCTCCTGCCGGTCCGCCCGGACCTCGTGGTCTCGGGGATCAACCGGGGCTCGAACGCGGGGAACCTGGCCCACTACTCGGGGACGGTCGCCGCCGCGAAGGAGGCCGTCCTCGCGGGCGTCCCGGCCGTCGCCTTCAGCCTGTGCGGCTGGGACGCGCCCGACTTCGAGGCCGCGGCCCGGGTCGTGGCGGCGCTCGTGCCCCGCGTCCTCGCGCGCCCGCTCCCCCCGCGCACGCTCCTCAACGTGAACGTCCCGCGGCGGCCCTGGGCGGAGCTCAAGGGCCTCCGCTGGTGCCGGCAGAGCCAGCGCCCGCTCGGCGACGCCTATGAGGAGCGGCGCGACCCGCGCGGAGCGGCCTACTACTGGCTCTCGGGCGAGCCCGTGCCCGCGCGCGGGGCGCCCGACGACGACTTCGAGGCGATCGCCGAGGGCTGGGTCGCGATCACGCCGCTGACGGTCGACTGGACCGCGGAGGCGCTTTGGCGGGAGGGCGGCGAGGCGTGGCTCGACGGGCTCCGCGGCCCGCCCGACGGGGCGCCGTCCGGGGCGCCGTCCGGGGCGGTTGACCGGCCTCCCGGCCGCTCCTAGAATCCCGCGCTTTCCCGCCGGCCCTCCGGCGGGCCGAGGTCGACCATGTCCGTCCCCAAGAAGAAGAAGTCCCACAGCCGCTCGCGCATGACGCGGAACCACCACGCGCTCTCCGCGCTCGCGCTCGCGACCTGCTCGCGCTGCGGCAACGCCCGGCGTCCGCACACGATCTGCCTGAATTGCGGGACCTACCGCGACAAGGTCGTGATCGACGTCGAGTCCGACGCCGATTGAGCGTGGTCGAGCAGGTCACGATCGCGGTCGACGCCATGGGCGGCGACCGCGCGCCCGAGTCGATCGTCCACGGCTGCCTCGACGCGCTCGCGGCCGACCCGGCGCTGCGCCTGCTCCTCGTGGGCCGGCCCGACGCGGTCGAGCCCCTGCTCGCAGGGGCGCCGCGCGACCGGCTCGAGGTCGTCGCGGCGCCGGACGTGGTGGGCATGGACGAGTCGCCCGGGCTGGCGCTCCGCCGCAAGCCCGAGGCCTCCGTGGCGGTGTGCGCCCGGCTGCTCGCCGAGCGGCGGGCCCAGGCGGTCGTGTCGGCCGGGAGCACGGGGGCGCTCGTCGCGGCGACGCTGTTCGCGGCCAAGCTGCTCCCGGGCGTCGCGCGCCCCGGGATCGCCGCGACGTTCCCGACCGCGCGCGGCCCCGTCGTCCTGTGCGACGTGGGCGCGAACATCCAGCCGAAGCCGCTCCACCTGCTCCAGTACGCCGTCATGGCGTCCGCCTTCTCCGAGCACGTCCTCGGGGTCGAGCGGCCGCGCGTCGGGCTGCTCAACATCGGGACCGAGGAGCACAAGGGCAGCGCCGAGGTCCGCGACGCGCGGAAGCTCCTCGACGAGGCGGGCGCGGCCGGGGTCCTCCGGTTCATCGGCTCGGTCGAGGGGAACCACATCTTCGAGGGCGAGGCCGACGTGGTCGTCTGCGACGGCTTCGTGGGCAACACCGTCCTCAAGACGGCCGAGGGCGTCGGGCGCGCGCTCGGCGAGCAGTTCGTGCGGGCCTGCCGGTCGGACGCCGGGGGCGACCCCGCCGAGGCGGCCTTCCTCGAGCGCGGGCTGACGCGCCTCGAGCGGATCATGGACTGGGCCGAGACGGGCGGGGCGCCGGTGCTCGGGGTCGACGGCTGCGTGGTCGCCGCGCACGGTCGGTCGGACCGGCGGGCGATCCGCCACGCGGTCCGGGTCGCGGCCGAATTCGCGCAGCGCGACGTGAACGGGCGGATCGCGGAGCGGCTGGCCGGCCTGGCCGGCTCGAGCGCGGCGCGGGCCTGACGGGGGAGGCTGGCGTGCTCGCGAACATGGGCGTGCGGTTCGCCGGGACGGGGTCGTACCTCCCGCCCCGCGTGGTCACGAACGACGACCTGTCGCGGACGCTCGACACGACGGACGAGTGGATCCGGACCCGGACCGGGATCGCGAGCCGGCACATGGCCCTCCCGGGCCAGGCGGCGAGCGACCTCGCGCTCGAGGCGGCCCGCAAGGCGCTCGACGCGGCCGGGCTGAAGCCGGCCGACCTCGAGCTCATCATCTGCGCGACCATGACGCCCGACCACGTGATCCCGTCGACCGCGGCGCTGATCCAGCGCGGGCTCGGCGCCGAGCGCGCGGGCGGGTTCGACCTGAGCTCGGCCTGCTCCGGCTTCGTGCTCTCGGTCTCGGCGGCCCAGGGCCTCCTGCGCACCGGCGCCGCGAAGAACGCGCTCGTCGTGGGCGCCGAGGTCATGACGACCTTCAGCGACCCGACGGACCGCGCGACCTACGTGATCTTCGCGGACGGGGCCGGCGCGGCGGTGCTCGTGCAGGACCCCGAGGCCCGCTCGGACATCCTCGCCATGCGGCAGGGGCTCCACGGCGACGTCGACGTGCTGTCGGTGCCGGCCGGCGGCTCGCGCCTCAAGACCACGGCCGAGACGGTCGCGGCCGGCGACCACTTCATCAAGATGAAGGGCCGCGAGACGTTCAAGTTCGCGGTCAAGACGATGTCCGGCCTGATCGCCGACACTTGCGCGGACGCCGGGGTGACGCCGGCCGACCTCAAGGTGATCGTGCCGCACCAGGTGAACCAGCGGATCCTCGAGGCCGCCTGCGAGCGGGCGAACATCGACATCGGCCGCTGCGTGATCAACATCGACCGCGTCGGCAACACGTCGGCCGCGAGCGTGCCGATCGCGCTCGACGAGGGCGTGCGGAGCGGCCGGATCGAGCGCGGGGACCTCGTGCTCCTCGTCGCGTTCGGCGCCGGGCTGAGCTGGGCCTCGGCCCTGATCCGCTGGTAGGCCGGGGGGACCACGCCATGGGGATCGCGTTCCTGTTCGCCGGCCAGGGCGCCCAGCAGGTGGGCATGGGCAAGGACCTCTACGAGGCCTACCCCGCCGTGCGCGAGCTGTACGACCGCGCGCAGGCGGCCGTCCCGTTCGACCTGAAGCGGCTCTCGTTCGAGGGCCCCGAGGACGAGCTGAAGCGGACCGACGTGAGCCAGCCGGCGATCGTCGTGTGCGCGCTCGCGGCCCTGCGGGCCCTCGAAGCCGAGTGCGCCGCCCTCGGCCAGCCGCTCCCGGCTGCGACCTGCGCGGCGGGGCTCTCGCTGGGCGAGTACTCGGCCCTGTGCTTCGCGGGCGTCCTGTCGCTCGAGGACACGCTGCGGCTCGTGATCGCGCGCGGCCGGCTCATGCAGGCCTGCTGCGACGCGCGCCCGAGCGGCATGACGAGCGTGCTCGGGCTCGGCGCGGCCGACCTCGCGCCGGCGGTCGAGGCGGGCCTCCCGCTCGGCCCGGTCGGGGTCGCCAACGACAACGCCCCGCAGCAGGTCGTGCTCTCGGGCGCGCGCGAGGCGCTCGACGCGGCCGCGGCCAAGGCGAAGGAGCTGGGCGCGAAGCGGACGATCCCGCTCGCCGTCGCCGGGGCCTACCACTCGCAGCTCATGGCGCCCGCGGGGGACGGCCTCGCGCGCGAGCTCGCGACGGCGCAGGTCCAGCCGGCCCGCGTGCCGGTGATCTCGAACGTGACGGCCGCGCCGCACGGCGCGGACCCCGAGCTGCTCCGGCGCCTGCTCGTCGAGCAGGTGAGCGCGACCGTGCGCTGGCGCGAGTCCATGACGCACGTGTTCGGCCTGGGCGTCGAGCGCTGCGTCGAGCTCGGCCCGGGCGGCGTCCTCAAGGGGCTCGTGCGCCAGAACGACCGCGGCCGCTCCTGCGTGAGCGTGCTCACGGTCGAGGACGCCCGCGCCGCCGCCCGCGAGCTCGCGGGGCAGGCCTGAGGGGGCGCGGCGTGGGGCAGCTCGAGGGCCGCAGGGCGATCGTGACCGGGGCGTCGCGCGGGATCGGCCGCGCGATCGCGCAGGTGTTCGCCGAGGAGGGGGCCGACCTGGCGCTCCTCGCGACGAAGCAGGACCTGCTCGACGCCGTGGCGCAGGAGCTCCAGGGGACCGGGCGCCGCGTCCTGCCGCTCGCCTGCGACCTGCGCGACGGCGAGGCCGTCGCCGCGGCGGTCACCCGGGCGCACGAGGGGCTGGGCGGGCTCGACATCGTCGTGAACAACGCGGGCGTGACCGCGGACGGGCTGCTCCTCCGCCACAAGGAGGAGGACTGGCAGCGGGTCCTCGACACGAACCTCACGGGCGCCTTCCGCGTGACGAAGGCCGCGGCCCG
Source organism: Planctomycetota bacterium (assembly GCA_024711205.1). Classification (GTDB taxonomy): domain Bacteria; phylum Planctomycetota; class J058; order J058; family J058; genus JANJTH01. The sequence goes on from JANJTH010000698.1 coordinate 5,124, forward strand.
CCACCTGATCAAGAGCAAGCACGGGCGCGTGATCAACGTGACCTCGGTCGTCGGCCTGACGGGGAACGCGGGCCAGGCCAGCTACGCGGCCTCCAAGGCCGGGCTGGTCGGGTTCACGAAGAGCCTGGCGCAGGAGCTCGCCGGCCGGGCCGTGACCGTGAACGCGATCGCGCCCGGGTTCATCGAGACCGACATGACGGCGGCCCTGAGCGACGAGCAGCGCAAGGCCGTCCTGGGGCGGATCCCGCTCGGGCGCATGGCGAGCCCGCTCGACGTGGCCTGGGCCGCCCTGTTCCTCGCGAGCGACCGCGCCGCCTACGTCACCGGGGAGGTCCTCCGGGTCGACGGCGGCCTGGCCATGTGACGACCGGCTGGAAAATCGACGCCCGGGGGCATGGTGTCCTCCCGGGGAGACCGACGGTAGAATCTTCGCCCGGCCGCTGACCGGGCCGTGCTGACCCCCCCGAAGGGTTTGGAGGATCTGGTGGCCTCGATTGCTGAGAAGGTGACCGACATCGTCTGCGACCGCCTGGGCGTGCCCCGCGACCGCGTCACCCCGGAGACCTCCTTCATCAACGACCTCGGCGCCGACTCGCTCGACACCGTCGAGCTCGTGATGGAGCTCGAGGAGGAGTTCGACATCAACATCCCCGACGAGGACGCGGAGAAGATCCAGACCGTCGGCGAGGCGATCAAGTACATCGAGCAGCACGTCAATTCGTGACGTGCCCCTCGGGCCCTCGAGGCCATGCGAGCGAGCGATGAAGCGTAGGGTCGTCGTGACGGGGCTCGGGGCGGTGAGCCCGTTCGGGCTCGGGGCGCCGGCGCTCTGGGCCGGGGTCAAGGAGGGGCGGAGCGGGATCGCCAGGATCACGCTCTTCGACCCCGCCGAATTCCCGGTCCACATCGCGGGCGAGGTCAAGGGGTTCGACCCCGAGGCCCACTTCGACCGCAAGGCCGTGCGGCACCTCGACCGCGTGACGCAGTTCGCGCTCCTGTGCGCCGAGGAGGCGCGCAAGGACGCCGGGCTCGACCTCGACCGGACCGACCGGGACCGGGTGGGCGCGGTGATCGGCTCGGGGATCGGGGGGCTCGACACGACGGAGAAGCAGGTCATGACCCTGCACGAGCGCGGCGTCCGCCGCGTCTCGCCGTTCCTCGTGCCCATGATGATGATCAACGCCGCCACCGGCGAGGTCGCGATCGCGCAGGGGCTCCGCGGGCCGAACTTCTGCGTGTCGTCGGCCTGCGCGAGCGCGAACCACGCGCTCGGGGTGGCGGCCATGACGATCCGGGCCGGGCAGGCCGACGTCATGTTCGCGGGCGGCAGCGAGGCCGCGCTCACGCCGATCGGGCTGGCCGGGTTCTGCTCGGCCCGCGCGCTCAGCAAGCGCAACGAGGAGCCGGAGCGGGCCAGCCGGCCGTTCGACCGCGACCGCGACGGCTTCGTGTTCGGCGAGGGCGCGGGCGTCCTCGTGCTCGAGGAGCTCGAGCACGCCCGGGCGCGCGGGGCGCGGATCTACTGCGAGCTGTCGGGCTTCGGCAACACCGACGACGCGTTCCACATCACGGCCCCACACTCCGAGGGCGAAGGCGCGAGCCGGGCCATGGCCATGGCCCTGCGCGACGCCGGGCTGGCGCCGACGGACATCCAGTACATCAACGCCCACGGGACCTCGACCGAGCTGAACGACAAGCTCGAGACGATGGCGATCAAGCGGGTGTTCGGCGACCACGCCGGGCGGCTCGCGATCTCCTCGACGAAGTCCATGATCGGGCACCTGCTCGGCGCCGCGGGCGGCGTCGAGGCGATCATCACGGCGCTCTCGATCCACGAGGGCGTGGCGCCGCCGACGATCAACCTCGAGAACCCGGACCCGGAGTGCGACCTGGACTACGTGCCCGGGACGGCGCGCCCGATGGAGATCGGGGCGGCCCTCTCGAACACGTTCGGGTTCGGCGGGCACAACGCGTGCCTCCTGTTCCAGCGGGTCTGAGCGTGGCCGGGTTGCCCCTCGTGACGAAGGAGACCGGGCACCAGGTGTGCCGGGAGCTCGAGCGAGAGGACAACAACGACTACGTGATCGCGATGCTCGAGCGCCTCGAGGCCGAGAACCCCTGCGTCGCGGAGTTCGTGAGCCGGCTCGCGATCCAGCACGACGACCCGGTCGGGATCACGACGGCGGCCCTCCTCGTCTACCGCCTGCTCGAGAGTCAGTCCGAGGCCGACGCCTTGCGCCGGCAGCTCGAAGCGAGTACCTAGCTACTCGAAGGGGTCCCAACGCCGTGGCAGTGAAGCTGACGCTGACCTTGTCGGGTCGAACGCTCGAACGCTTCGAGTTCAACGAGTTCGAGCGCCTCCGGATCGGCCGCAGCGAGGACTGCGAGGTCACGATCGACAACCTCGGCGTGTCCCGCTACCACGCCGAGATCGTCCGCAAGGACGGGTTCAACATCATCCGCGACCTGCGCTCGAACAACGGCACGTTCGTGAACGGGCGGCGGATCGACAGCCACAACCTGAACGACAACGACGAGATCTCGATCGGCAAGTTCACCCTGACCTACTCGGGCGACAGCGGGCCGGCGGTCGAGACCCCGGCGACCGAGGCCCCGCGCGGCGCCGAGGACTTCGGCGGCATGACCATGCAGATGGACCAGGCGGCCCTCGCGCAGCTCCAGCGCGAGAAGGCCTCCCGGGTCCGCGGCTACCTGGTCGTCCACGAGGCCGGCGGCAAGCGCAACGTGTTCCTCGAGAAGTCCGTGTTCGTGTTCGGCAAGTGCGAGGACGCGGACATCAAGCTGGGCGGCTTCTGGACCCCGCGCAAGGTCGCGATCATCTTCCGCGACGAGTCGGGCTTCCGCCTGATCAACGTGACCCCGAAGGGCACGCTCGTGGCCGTGAACGGCAAGCCGATCGACGACGTGCGCCTCGGCGACAACGACGAGCTCGAGGTCGGCGGCGTGAAGATGAGCTTCATGCGGGGCGTGCCGGTCGCGTAGCGAATTGCGGGGGACCTGGGCGCCCTTCGGGCGCCCAGGTCCCCCGCAATTCGCCGCGGGGATGGGGCCGCGGGCCGGCCTGCGCGGGCGCTTGGCCCCGCGGGGTGGAGTGGACCGCCCGAGGGACGAGCCGGGCTCAGGCCGGGGCGCGCTCGAGCGGGTGGTGCGCGCCGTGGACGCGGCTCAGGCGCCCGCCGTCGAGGTGCGTGTAGACCTGCGTGGTCGTCACGCGGGCGTGGCCCAGGAGCTCCTGCACGACCCGGAGGTCGGCGCCGCGCTCGACGAGGTGCGTGGCGAAGGAGTGGCGGAGGGTGTGCGGGGAGGCGGCCTCGACGGGGAGGCCGGCGCGGCGCAGGTTGCGGCGCACGACCTTCCAGACGTCGACGCGGTCGAGCGGGCGGCCGGTGCGGCTCACGAGGAGGGTCGGCGCGGCGCGGCCGCGGGCGAGCCGGGGGCGGCCGCGCGCGAGCCAGGCCTCGAGCGCCGCCCGCGCGGCCGGGCCGAGGAGCACCAGGCGCTCCTTGCGCCCCTTGCCGAGGACGCGCACGGGCGCGACCTCGCCGGGGGCGGCGAGGGCCTCGGCCGCCGCGGCGAGCGGGAGGCCCGCGGCCTCGCTCGCGCGGGCCCCCGTCGCGTAGAGCACCTCGAGCAGCGCGCGGTCGCGGAGCGCGAGCGCGCCCGCGCGGGCGGCCGGCGCGGCCAGCAGGAGGTCGACCTGCGCGGGGGAGAGCACGCGCGGCATGCGGCGGGGTTGCCGGGCCGTCGCGAGCTCCTCGGTCGGGTCGCGCTCGAGCGCCCCCTCGCGGAGGAGGAACCGGAAGAGCGAGCGGCAGGCCGCGAGCCCGCGCGCGGCGCTCCGCGGCGACAGGCCCGCGGCGTCGAGGCGGCGCAGGTGCTCGCGGAGGTGCGCCGCCTCGACGTCGCGCGGCGCGAGCCCGTCCGGAAGGTGCCCCACGAACCGCGCGAGGTCCCGCCGGTACGCGGCGATCGTGTGGGGGGAGGCGTCGCGCTCGGCGGCGAGATGATCGAGGAAGCCCTGGACGGCGCGGCGCACCCCCTCCGGATCGGCCGGCGGGCGCGCTTGCCAGGAGCCCCCGCGCGGGGCGCGCGCGGCCGAGCCGGTCGGGCCCCGCGGGGGCCGGCGACCGGGCGCGGGCTGGCGTCCGCGCGCGGCGCGGGGCGCGCGCGGCGGGCCCGGGCGGGCAAGGCTGGGGGCGCGTGGACGCGCGGCGGCGGGAGCTCGAGCGGCGGACGGGCGCGGGGGACCTCGAGGCGGCGGCCGCGCTCCTGATCGCCCGCGTCCGGGCCGGCGAGCTCGGGCCGGAGCGGCTCGCGCTCGCGGCCCGGCTCGGCGAGCCGGCCGCGGCCCTCGCGACCGGGGAGCGCCCCGAGGAGGTCCCGGGCGAGCTGTCGGCCTGGTTCGCCACGCTGCTCCCGTGGGGCGTCCACGTGCTCGTGCGGGCGACCGCCGCGGCCGCCGCCTTCGTGCTGCCCGGCTTCGAGCGGCTCGCGCCGGGCGACCTCCGGCCGCGGGGCGCCGTCGACGCGGCGCAGGCGTGGTGCGACGCGCCCGGCGCGGCGACGGTCTCGGCCGCGAGCCGCGCGGCGCGCGGCGCGCTCGCCGCGGCCCAGGAGCTGGCCCGCCAGGCCGACTTCCAGGGGGAGTGGGCGCGCGACGACCCGCCGCTCTACGCCGGCTACCACGCCGCGTGCGCGGCCCACGACGCGGCGCAGGCGGCGCTGCTCGCGGCGCGCGCCCCCGACGGCGGGGAGACGCTCGTCCACCAGGCCGGCAAGGTGGAGCAGGTCCTCGCGCGCGCCGGCGCCGACGTGCCCGCCGTGTACGCGGCCGCGCGAGTGCGCCTGCGCGCGTGGGCGCTGGACTCGCCGCCGTCGCGCGCGTGACGCGCGCCGGCCCGGCGCCGCGCGGTCAGGGCGTCCTGCGGCCGGGACGTCGCGGATAGAGTTGTCGCGGCCCTCGACTTGCGCCGACGGGCCGCGGAGGCCTCCCATGCGCGCGCTCGCCCCTTCCAGCCCGACCCGACCCACGGGGGCGCGTCGCGCCCCCGCGGGGTGCAAGGCCACGTCCGCGGCCGTCGCGCTCGCGGCCGGGCTCGTCGGCTGCAGCTCGACCTCGCCGGGGCTCGGGGTCGAGGCGCGCGTGACGCCCGCGGACGTCCGCGCGCGCGACGAGGGGGTCGCCCGCTACCGCAGCCACCACGCGTCGCTGCGCGAGGACTTCGACCACCTGTCGCGCCTGATCGGCGGGATCGAGGCGGCCCGCGGCGACGGCCGCAGCGTCGAGGCCGTGCGCACGGCCGCGCGGTTCCTCGAGCGCTGCGTCCGCCCCCACGCGGGCTGGGAGGACCGGGCGGTCTACCCGCTCCTCGACGACCACGTCCCCGGGGGCGACCTCCTCACCACCTCGGCCCGCGGGCAGCACGAGACGATCGAGCGGCAGACCCGCGCGCTGGTCGAGGAGGCCGCCCGTCCGGCGCCCGACGCCGTCGGCTTCGCCCGCCGCGCGGACCAGCTCCTGGGCGTCCTGCGCCTGCACCTCGACTTCGAGGACACGCTCGTGATCCCGCTCCTCGAGCGCCACGTCCCGGCCGACGTGCTCGCGAAGGCGCTCGCCGAGCCCCCGCCCCCGTCCCCGCGCGCGACGCCCGAGGAGACCCCGCTCCCCGGGTCGCCCTGAGGGCCAGGACCCGCTCCGGTCCGCCCTCCCCCCTCCGCCATCAGCGAATCGAGGTGGGAGCCCCTGCAGGGGCTCCCACC
>JANJTH010000714.1 GCA_024711205.1 Planctomycetota bacterium
GACCCTGCTGGCCCTGCTGGCCCTGCGGACCCTGCTGGCCCTGCTGGCCCTGCTGACCCTGCTGGCCCTGCTGACCCTGCTGGCCCTGCTGACCCTGCTGGCCCTGCTGACCCTGCTGGCCCTGCTGACCCTGCTGGCCCTGCTGACCCTGCTGGCCCTGCGGACCCTGCTGGCCCTGCTGACCCTGCTGGCCGCCGAGGGACTGCGTCCGATCACCGAGCCGCGCCTGCGCGGTCATCAGCCGATCGAGCTCCTGCGCCGCGGCCTCGAGCCCTTCGCCCCCCGTCGCCTGCTGGCCTTCCTGGCCTCGCGGGACCCCGGCCTGCGCCTGCTCGATCTCCTTGGCCCGCTCCGCGGCCTGCTTGACGAGCTCCGCGAGCTGGGCCTGCTTCTCCCGCTCGAGCTTGCCCTGGCGGAGCTGCTCCTGGGCCTGGCGGAGCTGCTCGACCGCCTGCTTCGCCTCGCCGACCGACTCGAGCTGCTCCTTGCGCGCGTCCTCGGACTTGGCCTCCCGGTTCAGCTCGGCCTGCTTCTGCTCGAGCGCCTTCACGGCGGCGATCTCCTGCTGGAGCGCCGCGATCTTCTCCTCGAGGTTCTTGGTCGGCTCCCGCCGCGCCCCCTCGAGGATCGACACGAGCAGCTCGAGGTCGCCCTTGACCTTCTGCTGGCCGTCGAGCGCCGCGAGCGGCTTCTCCTCGCGCAGGAGGTCGATCACCTTGCGCATGTCCTCGCGGATCAGCCGCTCGCGGATCGTCTGGTAGGCGGCCTCGAGCCGCGCCGCCTGCTCGGGCTGGCGCTCGCGGAGCCGCTCGGCGAGCGTGCGCATCTTCTCGTCGAGGCGCTCGAGCGCCCCGAGCGTGTTCTGCTGGTCGTCGGCCAGCCCCTCCTGCGCGCGCGCCGGCGCCGCGGCGCCGACGCCGCACGCCGCCAGGGCGGCCCCGAGGAACAGCCGGTCGATCGCCCGTGTCCGCCGCGTCATGGGCCCCTCCTCAACGGTTCTTCTGCTGGGCGGCCTCGCGGGTCGCCTCGATGATCCGGTCCTCGGAGCGCAGGAGGTCGCGGACCTCCTGGATCACCTCGGTGAAGTCGCCCCACTTGCCGATCCGCGCCGCGAGCGCGCGGAGCTGGGCCACGATGTCCTGCTGCAGGTCGGGCACGCGGGCGAGCCGCGCCTTGAGCCGCGCGTCGAGCGCCTGGGCCTGCCGCGCGTCGTCGAGCTCCCGCGAGACCGCCGGCGACGCCCGCTCGGCCAGGTCCTTCGTCGCGTCGAGCAGCTCCTGCGTGAGCGCGACCGCGGCCTCGTCGGTGAGCCGGTTCAGCGCCCGCTCCTGCCGGATGTCGGCCAGCTCGTCGCGGACGTCCTCGAGCCGCTTCGTGACCCGGCGCTGGTCCTGGTCGAGCCGCTGGAGCCGCCGCCGGTCGTCGTCCGTCAGCAGGTCCTTGGGCCCCAGCTCGCCGGCGAACGCCTCGGTCGCAGTCCGCGCCTCCTGCTCGTCGTTCGCGATCGACTCGAGGCGCTCCCGGAGCGCGCTCAGGCGGTCCTGCAGGATCCGCTCGAGGTCCTCGGGCCGGACGATCCGCAGCTCGAACGGGCGCGACTCGCGCTCGCGCAGGGCCTCGTCGACGTTCTGATCGCGCGCGACGGCGACGTAGCGCACGACGGCCCCCGGCTCGAGCCGGAGGTCCGACACGTCGAGGACGTGGGCGAGGCGCGCCTGCTTCGCGTTCGGCTCGAGCCCGGCCAGCGGCACGCGCCGCGGCTCGGGCGCCTGCCCGCCCGGGACCTCGGCCGCGAGCCGCAGCTCCACGGAGGCCAGCCCGTAGTCGTCGCGGGCGTCGACCGTGAGCGGGACCTTCGCCTGCGGCGTGACCTGCTTCGTCCGCCCCGGGATCGGGATCGACACGACCGGGCGCTGGTCGAGCACCGCCTCGATCGAGAACACGACCGGCTTCTTGCCCTGGTCGTAGCTGCGCCCGTCCGGCTCGCGCGAGACGAGCTGGAAGTGGAAGCGCACGGCCTTCGTGACCCGGAAGCTGCCGACGAGCGCGCGCCGCGCCTCGTCGCCCTCGAGCCCGCGCCGGCGGATCGCCGCGCCGAGCGCGCCCACGTCGCCCGCGCCCCGCTCCTCGGCCGACAGGTCCGCGAGCGAGCGCGGCGCCGGCCCCTCGACGTGCTCGACCTGCCCGGGGACCGGGCGCCCGTCGGGCCCGAGCGTGGGCCGCCCCACGTGCTCGAACACGAGCGCGGCCTGGTCGATCGGGCGGTTCGCGACCACGAGGTAGGTCACCTCCGTCCCGACCGGCACCCGCATGTCGGGCTGCCCCACGACCTCGGCGGCCCGCCCCACGTACTCGGGGTAGCGGAGCACGAAGTCGTAGCCCTCGACCCGCGGCCGCTGCACGACGCGCACGGTCCGCCAGGGCGTCCGCACGCCGTGCTCGTCCGACTCGACCTGGAAGCTGAAGGACTCCGTGATGTTCTCGTAGACCTTGCGCCAGCGCCCGGCGGCCGCCTCCGTCATGTCGCGCTGCTCGACGTCGCGCCCGAGCCGCGTGCGGATCACGAGCCCCCGGACGAGGCTCGCCCCCTTCTCGACGAGGGCCTCGACGGTCAGGTCGTCGCCCTTCGCCACCGCGATGTCGTCCTCGACCGCGAGCCGCAGGCTCACCAGCTTCGGGTAGCTCGCCGCCTCGTCCCCGAGCACGACCCGCCGGTAGAACGCGACCGCGTAGTCGCGCGTCACGGGGTTCTGGACCACGAGGACCCCGAAGCCGAACAGCGCGCCGATCAGGACCCACAGCGGGATCAGCGGCCCGGTGCGCACGACCCGCCGGAAGTCGAGCGGGGCCGCGCGGGTCGCCGTCCGGGCGATCGTCGAGCGGATCAGGGCGGCGCTCGTCGTCGCGTCGGGCCGCTCGAGCTCCCGCGCGAGCTGGACCGCGCTCACGAGCCCGTCCTCGAGCTCGGGGAACTCGGCCTCGACGAGGAGCGCCACGTCGTCGTCCGAGAGCGGCCGGCGCAGCGGCCGGGCCAGGAACACGGTCGCGACCGCCGCGCCGACGAGCGCCATGAACAGCGCGAACGCGCGCAGCACGAGCAGCGGCGGCTCGAGCGTCGTGTCGAGCGCGAACAGGACGACGACGACGGTCGCCGCCGCGAGCGCGGCGCGCGCGAGGCCGAGCCCGAGGTCGACCGCGCGCAGGCGCGCCCGCGCGGCCGCGAGGCGGTCCTGGATCGCGCGAGGCAGGGACGAGACGGACATCGTGCGGGGCCCCCTCAGCGCTCGAAGATCGGGAGGTAGCGGTAGGGGATCTGGAGGATCACGCACGCCATCGACGTCGCGTAGTTCGCCCCCACGAGGTCCCGCCAGTGCCCATCGGGCTGCTGGCCCCACAGGAGCTCGTCCCGCAGCATCCCGTACCACTGCGACCAGTACGGCTCGCCGGCCTGGAAGAAGGCCTGGATCGCGTAGTAGTGCCCGTAGAAGTAGTCGAACGTCTGCTTCATGTCGTGTCGGGCCGGCCGGTTCCGCGGGTTGAACAGGAACTGCAGCCCGCCGCGGATCTCCGGCCCGTCGTACTCGCCCGCGCCGTAGAGCGCCGTGACGCCGGCCGCGGTGAGCGCGAACGACGTGCGCGAGGGCCGGAGCGGCTGGTTCTCGTAGACCTGGTACCAGAACCCGCCCGGCTGCCCGTGGTAGCCGCTCCCGCCCGGCCCGACGTAGCTCCGCTTCACGTAGCGGACCGCCGCCTCGATCGTCTCCTTCGGGACCTGGACCCCCACGTTGTTCGCGGCGCGCAGGGCCTGGACCTGGCACACCGTGATCGAGATGTCCGAGTCCTTCGCCCCGGGCAGGTAGCGCCAGCCGCCCTGCTCGTTCTGCGCCTTGACGATCAGCCCCACGGCCCGCTGGAGCGCCGCGCGCACCTCGCCCGAGGGGGCCATCCCGTAGACCTCGGCCAGGAACAGCGTCGCGAACGCGTGGCTGTACATGCGCGACTCCTGGTTCGTCACGAAGCCCTGCGGGTTCACGCAGTTCTTCACGAAGTCCACGCACCCCTGGACCTGCTTGCCGTACGGGCCGCGCCCGGGCGTGCTCCCGTTCGAGAGGAACGCCATGCCGGCGAGCGCCGTCACGCCCACGTGCGGGCCGATCGTCGCCAGGTACTGGTTGTTCACCTTGCGCCCGATCCCGTCGATGAAGGCGCCGTTCGCCTCCTGGTGGCGGGCCAGGTAGTCGAGCCCGCGCGTGATCGCGCGCTGGGTCCGCGCGTCGATCTCCTCGGGGCTGCGCGGGCCGGCCGGCGCGGCGGCCGGCCCCTCCTGGGCGTGGGCCGGGAGCAGCCACGCCGCGCCGAGCGCCGCCGCGGCGCCCGCGAGGGTGGAGAGGAGCCAGCGGGAGCGCGCCATCAGAAGTCCTGCCCTCGCTGGAGCGCCTCACCGTTGCGGTGGACGCCCAGCGTGCCGTTGCTCGTCACGAGGAGCGTGTCCCCGCACACGATCACGTTGCCCGTCGCGGCGAGCTCGAACGAGCCCACCCGCTTCCCCGTGTCCAGCGCGAACACGAACAGTTCGTCGCGGTCGACCGGGATCGCCGCGAGCCCGCCCGAGACGCACCCGCGCCCCGCGACCGTCCGGCCGCGGAGCGACGCGCGCCACACGAGCTTCCCCGTGCGCACATCGACGCAGCGCGCCTCGCTGCCCCCCGCCACGACGACCACCCCGCGGCCCTCGACGAGGCCCGCGCCCATCAGGTAGCGCATGGCCCCGTCCGCGGCGAACGCGGCCTGGCGCGCCTCCCACAGCCGGTCGCCCGTCGCGGCGTCGAGGCCGAAGTAGGTGGGTGAGTCGAGCGGGGCCATGACGGCGACCCCGTCGATCACGAGCGGGGCGTTGTTCTCCCAGGCGATCGTGCGCGGGTCGGCGAAGTAGCCCTTCGGGGCGCGCACCTCGAGCTGCTCGTACTCCGCGAACCACAGCGGGCGGCCCGTCGTCGCGTCGAGCGCCGCCGCGCAGCCGAACGAGGTGCTGTAGTAGACGACGCCGCCGGCCACGGCCACGGGCGCGGCGAGCGGCTCGGTCGCCTGCTCGCCGAACATCGTCTGCTCGACCTGCCCGCTCACGACCCAGGTCGTCCAGAGCGGGTCGCCCGTCCGCGCGTCGAACGCGCCCACGTGGCAGTTCACGAACCCCGCGATCTCGAACGCCGGCGCGAACACCACGCCCTCGTCGGCGACGGGCGGGCAGGGGAAGCTCCAGCGGTCCATGGGCGTGTCGGCGAAGGCCCGCTCGTGGCTCCAGGTCCAGCGCCAGGACTCGGTGTCGAACCCGGCGAGCTTGCGGAGCGGGATCTGGACCTTGATCGGGATCCCCCGGAACTGCTGGTCGAGGATCACCTCGTCGACGAACGGGGCCACGAGCATGCCCTGGCTCACGGCCGCGCCGAACTGGACCTTGAGGTTCGGGTCCGAGTAGGCCCGGCCGAGCCGCGGGATCCGCGGCCGCTCGTCGCCGGTCCGCACGTCGAACGCGCGCACCTGGTCGGCGGTCGTCACGAACACGGCGCCGTCGTGGACGACCGGCAGGTTGCGGGCCGGCGTGTAGGCCTGGGCCATCTGCCCGGGCTGGAACGGCCGCGGGCCGCCGACCCGGTCCGCGTCGAACGTGCGCGGGGCGTAGCGCGCGGGGCCCGGGGCGAGCTTGGCGTCGAACCAGGCGCGGTTGGACGGGTCGCCGCGCACGACGCGGAGGTCGGCCGCGCCGGCGCGCCCGACCCGCCGCGACTCGGCCGCGAGCGCCCGCGTGAGCAGCTCGTCGAGCGCCACGGGCGCGCCGGACGGATGCACGACGCCGCCCTCGGGGTCGTCGCGCCGGAGCGCGCGCGCGAGCTCGCGGACCTGCTCGGGGAGCCCGAGCCCCACGGCGCACAGGAGCATCTGCCGGCGCACCGAGGTCGGGTCGCCGAGCTCGTCGGGGTGGTGCCGCAGCAGGTCCTCGTAGCAGCGGAGCGCGCGGCCGAGCTGGCCGCGCTCGAGCGCCAGCTCCGCCTGCCGGCGGAGCAGCTCGGGGGCCTGCGTCGCGATCGGGTGGAGCTCGTAGGCCCGCGCGAGCGCCCGCACCGGGTCCGCGGCGCGCCGGGCCTCGGCCAGCGCGGAGGCGGCCCGGTAGTCGTAGCGGGCGCGGAACTGCCGCACACCGTCGGGCGGCAGCTTGCGCAGGCCCTCGATCGCCCACGTCGTCACCCCGCGGTAGCGCCGGGGGCCCGTCGCGGCCACCTGGTAGCCGACCTTGCCCGCGGCGTCGCGGTCGAGCACCGCCCGGTAGAGCTCGATCGCCTGGTCGAGCCGACCGGCCTCCCGCGCGGCGTCGGCGCCCCGCAGCAGCCCGGCCAGCTCGTCCGCCGCCGGGTAGTGGAGCTGGTTGCGCGGCTCGTCCTGGGCCCAGGCGCCCCCGGCCGTGAGCACGGCGGCGACCCCGGCCAGGAGGCCGGACCTGACGACCAGGGAGAGCGACGCCCCGCGCGGACCCATCGAGCCTTGAGACGAACGCCCCGAGCCGCCGGGTCTACCCATGCGTCCCTCCGCCGGAAAAGTATACGCCCCATGGACCCGCTCCGTTGAGGTGGGGCGGGCCGGCGCGCCGGCGGGCTCGCCTCCGTGGGGCCGGGGGGCCGCGCCGATCCGGGGGCCCGGGGGTGCGGGGCCCGGGAGGGCCCGCTATCCTGCGGGGGTCCGGCGGACCGAACGCCCCGCCGGGCGAAGGGTTGGGTGTCCCGTGTGGTCGTTCCTCGTCGAGCTCGGTCCGTGTCGTCGCAGGGCCCCCGCGACCGGCGCGATCGCGGCGACCGTCGCCCGCTCGTTCGGGCGGCGACGCTCGCAGCGCGCCGCGGAGGCGGAGCAGCTCCGCTCGCTCGCCCGGCGGCGCCTCGGCGTCGTCCGGCTGCCCCGGACGGACTGAGCGCGGCGAGCCCGGGTCGGCCCGGCCGGGCGCCGCGCGGCGGGCGCGGCCGGGTCGGACCCGCGCGTCAGGTCCGGACGCGGATCCAGCGGTCGAGCGCCTCGCGCGCGGCCGGGGCGAGCGCGAGGAACCGGAGCCCGATCCGGCAGCGCCGGGGGTCGCGCGCCTCGACCGTCCGCACCTCGGCGCGGGCCTCGAGGACCTCCTCGCCCAGGACCAGCTTGAGGTCGACGCGCGAGCGCAGGAGCAGCGGATGCGGCAGCTCGAGCCGCACGCCGTCGTGCGACAGGTCGAGCGTGCGCCCGAGCGACACGTCGATCGGGCGATCGACCTCGTCGCGCTCCGTGACCTCGACGAGCGCGAGCGAGCGCAGGCGCGGCTCGTGCCGGCGGTCGTCGCTCGGGACCGTCCGGTCCTCGAACCGGCGCGGGTCGCGCGCGGCCCGCCGGGCCTCGCCCAGCTCGATCTCCCCCGCGGCGACGAGCGCCTCGAGGTGGTCGTCGAGGCGCTGCATGCCGAGCGCGCGGCCGGTCTGGATGCAGTCACCGAGCTCGTGCAGGCGCCCGTCCCGGACGATCGCCGCCACCGCGGGCGTGCGGAGGAGCAGCTCGCAGGCCGCGCGGCGGGTCTTGCCCGCCAGGCGCGGGACCAGGACCTGGCAGACCACGCCCTGGAGGCACTCCGAGACGATGAGCCGCGCTATGTGCCGCTCCTCGTCGGGGAACAGGTCGATCAGCCGGTCCACCGCCTGGGTCGCGTCGAGCCCGTGCAGGGTCGCGAGCACGAGCGTCCCCGTCTCCGCCGCGGCGAGCGCGGCCCGGGCGGTCTCGACGTCGCGCAGCTCGCCCAGGACGAGGCAGTCCGGCCCGAAGGCCATCGCGTCCGCGACGGCCGAGGTCCAGTCGGGCGCATCGACGCCGACCCCGCGCTGGAGCACGAGCGAGCGCTCGCTCGTGTGCACGTACTCGATCGGGTCCTCGACCGTCAGGATCGTGCGCGGCTCGTCCTGGCCGACGAGCGCCACGACCGCGGCCATGGTCGTCGTCTTGCCCGCGCCGCTCGCGCCGGAGAACAGCACGAGCCCCTGCCGGAGGTGCGCCAGCCGCGCGAGCGTCGGGGGCAGCCCGAGGTCCTCGAGCGTCGGCGCGGCGGCGGCCAGGGTCCGGAACGCGGCCGCGAGGCCGTGCCGCTCCTGGAACACGTGGCAGCGCCAGCTCGTGCCCGCCTCGTCCCGGTGGAGCGCGTCGGCGGCGCCGTCGCGCGCGAGGCGCGCGCGCCCCTCGTCGTCGAGGAGCGGCGCGAGGAGGTCCTCGAGCACGTGCGCGGGGAGCGCCGCCTCGCCCTCGAGCGGGATCAGCCGGCCCTGGATGCGGACGCGCGGCGCGAGCCCGGGGCGGAGGTGGAGGTCCGACGCCGCGTAGGCGCGCGTCCTGCCGAGGAGATGTGCGATCAACGCCACGGTGCCTCCTGCTTCGGGGAAGGGGTCGGGCCGCCCGGCGCGCGGCCGCTCATCGCCGCCCCGGGCGCTCGGCCCGGGCCTCGAGGTGAGACAGGAAGGCGCCGGGGTCCGTCGCGCGGGCGGCGGCCTCGGCGATCGAGACGTGCCCGGCCCGCACGAGGTCGGCCAGCGCGTCGTCCATGAGCCGCATGCCCTCGGGGCCGCCGGTCTCGATCACCTGCCGGAGCTGATGGAGGCGGTCCTCCCGGATCACGTTGGCCACGGCCGGCGTCGCGCGGAGGACCTCCGCCGCGAGGTGCAGGCGGCGGCCATCCAGGCTCGGCACGAGCTGCTGCGAGACGACGAGCCGGAGCATCGCCGCCAGCATGGCCCGGACCTGCGGGCGGCGCCGGGCCGGCATGCCGTCCAGGATGCGCACGACCGTCCGCTGGGCATCGGGCGTCCGCATCGTGCCGAGCACGACGTGCCCGGTCTCGGCCGCCGAGAGCGCGACCGCGATCCGCTCGGGCTCGTCGAGCTCGCCGAGCACGATCACGTTCGCGTCCTCGCGCAGGATCGCCTTGAGCGCGACCTCGAAGCTCGGCGCGTGGCGGGGGATCTCGCGCTGCGAGATGAGGGCCTCGGCCGAGGTGTGGAGGTGCTCGATCGGGCGCTCGAGGGTGACCACGTGGCGCTGCCGCCGCCGGGCGATGGCGCCGACGATCGCGGCGAGGGTCGACGTCTTGCCCGAGCGGCGCGGCCCCGTCACGAGCACGAGCCCCTTCGAGAGCCCGACGACCTCGTCGGCGACGGGTCCGACGCCGAGCGCCTCGGGGTCGGGCGGCTCGTCGGCGAGCCGGCGCAGCGCGAGGACCTGCCCGCCCGTGTGGCGCATGGTCTGGACGCGGAAGCGCCCGACGCCGGGCTCCTCGTGGATCCGCTCGGCGCCCGGGGTGGCCTGCGCGCTCGCGGACCCCGACGCCCAGGTCGCCAGCTCGGCCGCCGCGGCGGGCGCGAGCGGCGCGTCGCCCACGGCGACGAGGCGCCCGCGGACACGCAGGCGCGGGGCGGCTCCGGCCGCGAGGACCAGCTCGTTCGCGTCCGCGTCGCGCATGAGGAGCAGCCACGCCCCGAGCCGGGCGCCCGTGAGCCGCGGGGCCCGCTCCGCGATGAGGGCCTCGAGCGGGTCGCCCGGCGTCGCCTCGCCCGGGGTGCGGCGCGCGGCGGCCTCGAGCCGACGCACGACCCCCTCGCGCAGGAGCCCCTGGCTCACGAGGAGCTGCCCGAGCGGCGAGGGCGGGGTCGTCGCCGCCGCGAGCGCGCGGCAGCGCTCGAGCGCCTGCGCGTCGATCAGCCCGTACTCGACCGCGAGCGCGCCGAGCGCGTCCTGGCCCGGGTCCAGCCCCGCCCCTTGGCTCGTCACGCGAACCTCCCCCTCGGGACCGCGACGCCCTCCCGGGGGGCGGTCCAACGAGCCGACAGGATAAGCACACCGTGGGCCTGCGGGGAGGCGCCTCGGGGGGCTCTGCCGGGGGCCCCCGGGCGCCGGAGGTCGGGCCGGTCCCAGGCGCGCGAACGTGACGGCGTCACGCCGCTGCAACGCCTCTCCGCGAGGCCACCCCGCCGCGGCGCGGGCCCGCGCGCGCTCACGGGGGCCCTCCGACCGGATCGGCCGGGGCGCGGAGCGGGTAGGGTGCGGGCCTTGCTTCCACGTCGGGCCGAGCCCGGGAGGGTCCATGTCCGCGCCGCCGCCCGACCGTCGCTCGTCCGCGCCCCCGCCCGCCGAGTCCGCGGGCCACACGCCGGCCGCGGTCGACGACTCCCGGATCCAGCGCGCGCTGCGCCAGATCCCCTGGGACGTGTTCGCGACCTCCAGCCGCGCCCCCGGAGGCCGGCGCGGCCTCGTCCAGCGCGTCCCGCCCGCGAGCTCCGTGGGCGCCCTGATCGAGGCGCTGTCGCCTCGCCCCGACGACCGGGTGCTGCACGTGGGGACGGGCAGCGGCTACGCCGATGCGGTCCTGTCCCTGCTCGTCCGGGAGGTCGTCTCGATCGAGGTGGCCCCCGCGATCGCCGAGGTCGCGCGGGCCCGGCTCGCCGCGCTCGAGCGCGGGAACGTCGAGGTCATCGCGGGCGACGGCTTCGAAGGCCTCCCCGAGCGCGCCCCGTTCGACGGGGTCCTCGTGACGACCACCCTCCGCGAGGACCCACCCCGGGCCCTCCTCGAGCAGCTCGCGCTCGGCGGGCGCCTCGTCGGCCTGGTCGGCGTGCGCGGGGAGCGCCAGACGATCGTCCGGTTCGTCCGGCGCGCCGAGCACGAGTTCCTCCGCGAGCAGCTCTCCGACGTGCGCCTCGTGAGCCTGCTCGGCGACATCCTCGTCGAGCTGGGCGCGCTCGAGCGGGACGCCGTGGAGCGGGCCGCGCGCGCCGCGAGCGAGGAGGGGCGGCGCCTGGGCGACGCCCTGCGCACGGAGACGCCGCTCGAGGAGGGCGACCTCTACCGCGCGCTCGCGATCCAGCGCGGGCTCCCCTTCGCGGCGTTCGACGCCGTCGTCGATCGGATCCAGCCCGGGGTCATCCGCGCCATCCCGCGCCCGTTCCTCGAGCACAACCAGCTCGTCCCGCTCGAGCTCCAGCGCGGCGTCCTCGGCGTCGCCACGTGCAACCCCGACGCCTCGGCCGGGGTCCTGACCCAGGCGATCCCGGGGGTGCGCGCGGTCGAGATCGTGCTCGTCACGCCGACCGACTACCGCCGGCTGTGGACCGCGCTCCAGCTCCAGGACCGCCCCGAGGACATCCAGCAGAAGGCCCGGGTCGAGGCCGACCTGCTCGACCCGGGCGACCCGGCGGCCCGCTACATCGGCCTGTTCGACGCGCTCCTGCTCGACGCCGTGAGCGAGCGCGCGAGCGACATCCACCTCGAGCGCTACGGCGAGCGCGTGCGCGTCCGCCTGCGCGTCGACGGCGAGATGCGCGACCTCGACCGCTACGCGCTGCAGCCGACCGAGCTCGTCGGGCTCGTCAACGTGATCAAGGTCCGCGCGAACATGGACATCGCCGAGCGGCGCCTCCCGCAGGGCGGCCGGATCCGCGTCCAGGTCGGCGGCCGGGGCTGGGACCTGCGCGTGCAGACCCAGCCGAGCCTGCACGGCGAGCACGCCGTGATCCGGCTCCTGCCCCAGGACACGAAGCTCCTCTCGATCGAGGACCTCGGGTTCCCGCCCGCGGTCGCCGCGCACTACCGGCGCCTGATCGACACGCCGGCCGGGCTCGTGCTCGTCGTGGGCCCGACCGGCTCGGGGAAGTCGACGACCCTCTACGCCGGCCTGCAGGTCCTCGCGCGCGATCAGTCGCGCAAGGTGATCACGGTCGAGGACCCGATCGAGTACTCGATCGAGGGGGTGCAGCAGACCCAGGTCCGCCCGGAGATCGGGTTCAACTTCGCCGACGCGATGCGCTCGTTCGTCCGGCAGGACCCCGACGTGATCCTCGTGGGCGAGATCCGCGACGGCGAGACCGCGCTCGAGGCGATCCGGGCCTCGCAGACCGGGCACCTCGTCTTCTCGACCCTCCACTGCAACGACGCGACCGACGCCGTGCAGCGCCTGCGCGACCTCGGCATGCACCCGAACTCGATCGCGAGCGAGCTCCTGGCCGTGATCGCGCAGCGGCTCGCGAAGCGGGTCTGCGATGGCTGCCGCGAGCCCGACACCCCGGCGCCCGTGCTCGTGGCGGAGATCTTCGGCCCGGCCGGGCTCCCCCCGGACCTGACGCCGATGCGCGGGAAGGGGTGCCGGCGCTGCGGGGGCCACGGCACGCGCGGGCGCGTCGCCGTGATCGAGCTGCTCCCCTGCGGGCCGGCCGTGCGCGACGCGATCTGCCGCCAGTCGCCGCTCGACGAGCTGCGGCGCCACGCGCGCCGGGGCGGGCTGCTCTCCATGCGGAGCAACGCGCTGCGCCACGTGGCCGAGGGGACGATCACCCTCGACGAGCTGCCCAAGCTCCTCTCCGCCGAGCGGCTCGCGCCGGAGGAGGCCGAGCCGGCCTGAGCGACGGGCGAGGGCCGTGCCGGGCCGATCGACCGGAGGGAGGTCGGCCCGGGGCGGGCCGAGCGCGGATGCGGACCTCGCACGGCGCCGGGCCCGTCCGCCGAAGGTCGGTTCAGCCGGGCCGCGCCCCCTCGGCCTCGAGCAGGCGCCGCTTCGTCACGAGCCCGCCCGGCGAGGAGAACCCGCCGAGCCCCCCGCGCGCGACGACCCGGTGGCAGGGGACGACGAGCGGGACCGAGTTGCGCCCGAGCGCGGTCCCGACGGCGCGCGCGGCGCCGGGGCGGCCGACCGCGGCCGCGAGGTCGCCGTAGGTGCGGACCTCTCCGGGCGGGATCGCGCGGGCGGCCTCGAGCACGGCGCGCGCGAAGGGCCCGTGCGCCGACAGGTCGACGGGCACGTCGCGCAGGTCGTCGGGCGCGCCCTCGAGGTGGCGCGCGATCCGCGCGACGACCCGCCGCAGCCAGGCCGGCGGCGCGGCGGGGCGGGCCTCCGGCCAGCGCGCCGCGGCCGCCTGCGGGTCGGCCTCGCCCGGGAGGAGCCCGCCCACGAGCGCCTCGCCGCGCCAGGCCAGGGCCATGGCGCCCAGCGGCGTGTCGAACACGTGCCACGCGACGGGCGCCGTCGTCGTGGTCGGGCCGGCCCGCCGCGCGGGGCGGCGGGGCGAGGCGGGGCGGACGGTCGTGAGCGAGGCCATGGGGGTCTCCCGCGCGCGTGGCGCGCCGGGACGCACGATAGCTCCCGGGGCCGACACGGGCGCGGGGCGCACACCGGGCGCCTCCCGGCGCGGGCCCCCGGGGCCGGGCCCTCGCGTATTCTCGTGCGCCCACGCCGCGGGGCGGGGCGAGGACCCATGAGCAACGCCTACCTCGTGACCGGGATCCCCGGGTTCATCGGCAAGCGCCTCGTGCGCAAGCTCCTCCCCGAGGGGCGGCAGGTGTTCCTGCTCTGCGAGCCCCGGTTCGCGGGCGACACGGAGGCCTGGAAGGCCGAGCTCGAGCGCGAGGGCGCCGCGACGAAGGACCAGCTCGTCGTCGCGCCCGGCGACATCACCGAGCCCGACCTCGCGCTCGGCGCGCTCGCCGAGCGCGTGCGCGCCGAGGTGAGCGACGTCTACCACCTGGCCGCCGTCTACGACCTGGCCGTCCCCGAGGAGCTCGCCCGCCGCGTGAACGTGCTCGGGACCGCCAAGGTCCTCCGCTTCCTGCGCTCGTTCCCGGGCGGGTGCGTGCGGCATCACTACGTCTCGACCTGCTTCGTCGCCGGGACGCGCGAGGGCATGATCTTCGAGAACGAGCTCGACCGCGGGCAGGGGTTCAAGAACCACTACGAGTCGACGAAGTTCGCGGCCGAGGTCCTCGTCGAGCGGACGAAGGGCGAGCTCGAGACGCGCATCCTCCGCCCCGCGATCGTGATCGGCGACAGCCGCACGGGCGAGACGCAGAAGTTCGACGGCCCCTACCCGACGTTCGGCGCCGTGATGATGGGCTGGCTCGTCGCCCTGCCCGGGCCCGGGCGCGCGCGCCCGAACATCGTCCCCGTCGACTTCATCGTCGACTGCCTGGCCACGATCCCCAAGCAGCCCGACACGGCCGGCAAGACCTTCGCGCTCGCGGACCCCGACCCCCTGACCTCGGCCGAGTTCATCGCGCTCGTCGCCGAGCGGCTCGGCGCGCCGCGGCCGCGCGTCCACCTGCCCGAGGCGCTGTTCCGGCCGCTCTTCCGCGTCAAGAAGCTCGTCGAGCTCTCGGGGATCACGCCCGAGTCGTTCGTCTACTTCAACCATCACCAGGTCTTCGACACGACGAACACGCGCCTGGCCCTCCAGGGGACGGGCGTCGCGTGCCCGCCCCTGCGCGCGTACCTGAACCAGATCCTCCGCTACTACCGCGACCGGGCGCAGCTCGCCTGGCGCTTCGACACGCCGGGCTGACCCGGCCCGCGGGCGGACCGCGAAGAAGGAGGCCCCGTGCCCGGACTCGAGCAGAAGGTCGTGCTGACGTGCGCGCTCACGGGCGTGCTCGCCGACCGCCGGCAGTGCCCGGCGATCCCCTACACGCCGGTCGAGATCGCCGAGGAGGCGCGCCGCGCCTGCGACGCGGGCGCGGCCGTCGTCCACATCCACGCGCGGAACGACGACGGGTCGCCGACCTTCGACCCGGCCACGTTCCAGCGGATCAAGGACGAGGTGCGCGCGCGCTGCCCGGTGATCGTGAACTTCTCGACCGGCTCGCTCGAGGACGACACGACCCTCCAGGAGCGCATGGTCCGCGAGGTCCGCCCCGACATCGCGGCGCTCAACATGGGCTCCATGAACTACGCGAAGTACTCGCCCAAGCGGCGCGACTTCGTGTTCGAGCTCGTGTTCCCGAACCCGTTCGGGAAGATCCGGCGCCTGCTCGCCGCGATGAACGAGGCCGGCGTGAAGCCCGAGCTCGAGTGCTTCGACACGGGGCACACCGCCTCGGCCGAGCCGTTCCGCGACATGGGGCTCCTGCGCGGGCCCGAGCAGTACAGCTTCATCGTGAACGTGCTGGGCGGGCTGCCGGCGACCGTCGAGGCGCTGCAGCTCCAGGCGCGCCTGATCCCGCCCGCGGCCCAGTGGGAGGTGATCGGGATCTCGAGCTGCCAGTGGCGCATGCTCGCCACGGCCCTCGTCCTGGGCGGGAACATCCGCTGCGGGCTCGAGGACCACTTCTACCTGCCGGACGGGAGCATGGCCGCGAGCAACGGCGCGCTCTGCGAGGTCGCGGCGCGGCTCACGCGCGACGTCGGCCGGGAGCTGGCGACCCCCGCCGAGGCCCGGGCCCTGCTCGGGCTCGCGCCGGCGTGAGCGCGCGCCCTGCCGGCCCGCGCGCGCTGGCGACGCTCGGGCTCGCGCTCGCGGCGCTCACGCCGGGCGCCGCCCGCGCCGACGACTTCGAGGAGTTCGGGTTCGGCGCGCGCGCCCAGGGCATGGGCGGCGCGTTCACCGCGCTCGCGAGCGACTTCACGGCGACCTACTACAACCCTGGCGGGCTGGTCCTGTCCCGGCACCTGAACCTCTCCGCCGGGTTCTCCTTCGCGGACTACCAGCTCCGCTTCTCGTCGCAGCGCGGCGGCTCGCGGGTCGACGGCCGCGCCGAGCGGATCCCCGACCTCTCGGCGTTCACGCTCGGGGTCTCGAAGACGATCCCGGTCGACGTGCCCGACCGGCTCGCGTTCGGCCTGGGGCTGTTCCTGCCCACGCGCGGGATCGTGAACCTGAGCTCGAACGCGGACGCCTCGATCCCCGAGTGGTTCCGCTACGGGGAGCGGCAGGACCGGGTCCACATCCTGCCCGCGTTCGCCGTGAAGGTCACGGACTGGCTCAGCTTCGGGGCCGGGGCGTCGGTGTTCGTGGACGGGACGGGCCGCACGACGATCTCGGCGGGCGTCACGTCCCCGGTCCAGCCCGAGTTCCGGCTCAAGCTGAAGCCCGACGCCGGCGCCGTCGTGGGCGCGCTCCTCCAGCCGGCCCCCTGGCTGAGCTTCGGGGTGACCTACCGGAGCGAGATCAGCTTCAAGCTCGACTTCCCGGCCGAGGCCCTCGTGCAAGGGATCTCGATCCCGCTGCGGCTCGAGACGATCACGTTCTTCACGCCGCACCAGGTCCAGGTCGGCACGGCCGTGAACCTGACCGACCGGCTGCTCCTCGCGCTCGACCTGGGCTGGTCGCAGTGGTCGGCCTACGACGACGCGTTCCTCGTCGTGTCGAGCCCCGTCGCGGCCGTGCCCCAGCGCGTCTCGGCCGGGCTCGACGACGTGCTCTCGGTCCGGCTCGGCGCCGAGGGGCAGGTCTCGGACCTGCTCGCGCTGCGCGGCGGCTACGCGTTCCGGTCGTCGACCACGGGGAGCCAGCCCGGGCCCACGAACCTCGTGGACACGGCGAAGCACGTGTTCACGGTCGGGGCGGGCTTCTCCTGGGGCCGGGAGCCGGACCGCCCGCTCGACCCGGCGACCGAGGGGCCGGTCGCGGCGCGGACCGCGGACGACCTGATGCGCCAGTCGAGCTTCGACCTCGACCTGTTCGTGCAGGTGCACTGGCACCCCGAGCGGAGCCAGGGCAAGCCCGCGACCGACCCGGTCGGCGACTGGGAGGCTGGGGGGACGATCGTCAACTTCGGGTTCGGGTTCACGGCGCGTTTCTGACGGGGCCGGGCCCCGGCCGCGGGCGCACTCGCGCCGGCGGCGTGGACTCGGTTAGAACGGGCGCATGGAACAGCTCGGGGGCGAGGTCTTCGCCTGGTTCCAGACCTTCGCCCATGAGCCCGCGAAGGTCTACCTCGCGGCGACGGTGATGCTCGTCCTCTCGAGCTTCGGGCTGCCGGTCCCCGAGGAGGTCACGCTCCTCAGCTCGGGGTTCCTCGCCTTCATCGGGCGGTCACCCGCCGCGTACCCGCCGCCCGTGCCCGGGGCGCCCGTCGTCGACCCCTACCTCCTGGCCACGATCTGCACGGTCGCCGTCTTCTCGAGCGACGCGATGATGTACTGGATCGGCCGGAAGTTCGGGACCCGGATCCGCAGGAGCCGGCGCCTCGGTCGGATCGTCTCGGCGAAGGCGTGGGACAAGGCCGAGGCCTGGAACGCGCGCTACGGCGTGCGGGTGTGCTGGATCTTCCGCTTCACGCCGGGCCTGCGCTTCCCGGGGCACCTGACCTGCGGGATCGTCCGCGTGCCGTTCCTCCACTTCGTGATCGCCGACGGCATCGCGACGCTCGTGAGCGTGCCGACCCAGGTCCTCCTGATCGCCTTCTACGGGGAGCAGATCCTGGCCTTCCTGAAGGAGTTCAAGCTCGTCGCCGGCGTCCTGCTCGTGGTCGGGGTGGTCGTGTTCCTCGTCTCCCGGCTCCTCCGGCGACGGACCGCGGCGATCCCGCCGGCGGAGCCCGAGGCGGCGCCGGCGGAGCCCGAGGCGGCCGAGCACCCGGCGACCTCTGCGCCGGGTTGAGCGCGGGCGGGGCCAGCGCGCGTCGACCCGGGGACGTGCGAAGCTGACGACGACCGAGGGCCGCGGGACCGAGCGGGCCCGACCCCGAGGAGAGGAGCGACCGTGTGAACGACTTCCTGCGCCGCGTGCTCGAGCACGCCCGGTCGACGGGCATCCACGACTACTGGTTCCGCTCCTGGCCGGCGCCGGGGAAGGTCACCCAGGAGGCCTGCGGGCTGCTCCCGGTGCCGGGCGTCGACGCGACGAAGCTCCTCGGCTGCGTCATGGACGTCGGCCGCTACGTGGGCAACGTCGGGCACGTCGCGGAGTGCCGCGCGATCCCCGACCCGCGCTTCACGCCGCCGGCCGCCGTGCGCTTCTACCAGCGGCTCAAGATTCCGCTCCTCGGCGACCTCCACCACGAGCTCGTGCTCCGGCGGCTCGAGGGGCAGCCGGGCGGCTTCGAGGTCGCGCTGTGGGAGCTCCTCCCGGCCGAGACGGAGGCGCTCTCGACCCGGGTCGGGATCCGCAGCCAGTACAGCGACGGGGCCTGGCTCGTGGCCCCGGGGCTCGTCGGCTACGCGCTCAGCTCGTGCCCGCGGCGCGAGGACGTCGGGCTGCTCAAGTGGAAGGCGATGACCGCGGGCGCCGACGTCGCGGCCTCGAAGATGATCCGCGAGAACATCGAGTCGATGGCCCGCTGGGCCGCGCGGAGCTGAGCGGCCCGGGCCGGGTCGTCGAGCGAGCGCCCGTCAGGCCTGCGCCGCGCCGTCGCGGCGCGCGCGCCGGCGGGCGGCGAGGAGCAGGAGGAGCGCCGCGCCGGCCACGGCGCCCGAGGCGTCCGTCGCGGGCGCGCCGGTGGCCGGGCCCAGGCTGCAGCCGCCGCTCTTGCGCCGGCCGCCGACCACCTGCTGCTGCGCCGTCGCGCCCGGCGCGGTCTGCCCGGTCGAGCCGACCGGGGCGGTCGAGCTGCCGCCGGTCGTCCCGCCGCCGGTCGTCCCGCCGCCCGTGCTGCCGCCGCCCGTGCTGCCGCCCGCGGGGAAGCTGGGCGCCAGGTAGGCGATCGCCTCGCTGGCGAGGGCCGCGCGGGCGGCCTCGTCGACGACCGCCTCGAGCGGGAGCCCGAGGACGACCGTCTTGCCGCGCACGCCGACGCCGGCGGGGGCCACCGCGCCGTTCTCCCAGGACAGGACGACCTCGGCGCCGGTCGCCGCGTCGAGGACGTCGGGGGAGGCCGCGTCGTAGGCGCCGGAGCGGTCGTCGCCGATCGCGAACGGGCCGAGCGCGGCCCAGGGGCCGCCGGCGCGCCCGCGCGCCGCGCGCGTCCCGGCGTCGTCCGCGACGTAGCGGGCGCCGAGGACCTCGCGGAGGAAGCGGCTGCCGCCCCCGCGCGCCTCGAGGTCCCAGCCGAGCTCGGTGCCGCTCGTGAACAGCCGGCCGCCGCCCTGGAGGTAGGCCTCGACCGCCGCCTGCTCGCCCGGGTCGAAGGTCCGGTCGACCGACGACTCGCGCCCGAGCAGCCAGTCGACGAGCGCGTAGGTGCGGAGCGCGACGTCGCCCGCGGCCACGGCCTCGTTCTGGGCGTAGTCGATCGCGGCGTCGCCGATCGAGGTCTCGAGGGCCGCCACGTGCTCGACGACGTAGTCGTAGGTGAAGCGGCGCTGGATGTTCACCTCGGTGTGCCGGTAGGCGCGCTGGAACCCGTCGACGACGAGCACCCCGCCCGGCGCCCCGACGCGGGCCCCGCCCACGCGGGTGGGCAGGCTCTCGCCGCCCTGGTTGCGGGCGGCGACCCGCACGAACACGGTCTGCCCGGCCGAGAGGCCGGTCAGCTCGTGGCTCGTGCCCTGGACGATCACGCCGTCGTCGAACCCGCGCCCGTCGGCGCTCACGTAGACGCGGTAGCTCTGGGCGGCCGCCGAGGCCTCGAGCGGGTCGTTGCGGGGCGTCCAGCGCACGCGCACGCGCCCGCCGCCCAGGTTCTCGAGGCGCAGGCCCGTGGGCGCGAGCGGCTGGACCGTGGCGTTGGGCGAGAACTGGCGGAGGATCGCCTTGTAGATCGCGCGCGCCCCGACCTCGCGGAAGCGCGCGTCCGCGAGCTTGCCCGCGTCGTCGGCCGAGTCGTGGAACCCGAGCTCGATGAGCGCGCTCGGCATGTTCCGCGCCTCGCGCAGCTCGCCGAAGTTCATGCGGTGGGTGCGCCGGTCGTTCCAGGCCGGGTCGTAGCCGGCGCGGATGTCGGCGAGCACCTGCGCGTGGAGCCGGTCGCGGAAGGCGTCCGAGACGTCCTGGAGCGGGCTCGGCTGCGTCGGGTAGTGCGCCGGGCCGGCGCTGTCCCACGAGGCCGTGCGGCCGTTCGAGTAGCTGAAGGTCGAGAGGCCGGTCGCCGAGCCGGTCGCCGCGTTCGTGTGGAGCGCGAAGTAGAGGAAGTCGTCGCGCCAGCGCGTCGTGTCGCCGCCCGCCAGCGCGGTCGCGTAGTAGGGGCGGATCGTCACGTCGCCGGCCGTGCTCGAGAAGCCCTTGTGCGGGAGGAAGGCCGACGCGCTCTCGCGCCAGCGCGGCTGGCCGCTCGGGCCGACCCCGCCGCCGAACCGGACCGCGTCGGCGATCACGACGGTCGCGGGGTCGCTGCCGCGGTTCGTGAGCACGACGGCGCCGGCCGTCCCGCGCTCGAAGTACCACTCGCCCAGGAACAGCCAGGACCCGCCGTAGGGGCGCTGGTCGAGCGTGAGGACGCTCGTGCCGCCCGCGTGGCGGACCTCGACGCGGGCGTCGCGGGCGCGGTTCGCGCCCGGCGTGAACCACACGTAGACCGGGTAGCGGCCCGCCTCGGGGAGCGTGGGACGGAACGTGGCGGTCGCCTGCCCGTTCGGGTCGACCTGCGCGTAGCGGTAGCTGGCCCCGCGGAACGGCCGGGTCGTGGTCGCCGTGACCCACGCGCCGGACGCCTGGAAGCCCGCGTCGGCGTCGTCGACGATCACCTCGTGGGTCTGGTAGCTGCGCTCGCGCACGCTCTCGACCCGCGCGCCCGCGTTCGCGAGCATGCGCGCGAGGTGCTCGATCACGATCTCGTTCGTGTGGATGTCCTCGCGGAGCGTGTGCGTGACGCCGCGCTGGTAGCGCCACCACGTGCCGTCGAGCATGAAGCCGTGGCCGGGGCTCACGACGACGGTCTTGCCCGCGAGCGGACCCGTGGGCTCGGGGACCTGGTGGAGGTCGGCGCGCGCGAATCCAGCCAGGCCGATGAGCCCGGCCGCCGTGACCCCGGTCCACTTCGCTCCGCGCATGCACCCCTCCACCAGGGGAGCTAGCCGGTCGGGCAGCGGCTTCGTGCGTCGGAACCGGAGGTCCCGCGTCGATTTCGTTGCCCCTTGCCAGAAATGGGCTTCCAGAATGTGAAGGGCCGGGCGGGCCGGACGATGCAGTGCGTCTTCCCGGGCCCCGAGGGGATTTCGCTTGACGCTGATTGGGCGAACAAGTATCCCATTAGTCCATGGCCCTGCCCGAGTCGTTGCCCAGGCCCGAGACGTCGGTCGAGCTGTGCGAGCGCGCGCTGCGGGCGGCGATCCTGGGCGGTGAGCTCGCGCCGGGCGAGCGCCTGCCGCCGGAGCGGGAGCTCGCGCTCCGGCTCGGTGTGACCCGCGTGACCCTGCGCGCGGCGCTCGCGCGCCTGGCCTCGGCCCGCCTCATCCGGAGCCGCCAGGGCAGCGGGCACGTCGTCGCGGACTTCCTGCGGGACGGCGGCCCCGAGCTCCTCCAGGGCCTCGTCACCGGGCGGGAGCCGCCGGCCGTCCTCGCGGCGCACGCGCGCGAGCTGCTCCGCGTGCGGCGGCATCTCGCGCGCGCGATCCTCGAGGCCCTCGCCGAGCGCGCGGCCGCCGGGCCGCCGGCGATCGACGCGGCGGACGTCGCGCGCGCCGTCGACGGCTTCGCGCGCGCCGCGGAGGCGGCGCCGCCGGTCGGGGCGCCGGCGCGGCCTGCGTTCGAGCTCCGCATGGCCGAGGCCGACCTCGCGGTGATGGACGCGATCCTCGCCGCCACCGGCAGCCCGGTGCTCCGGCTGTGCCTCAACCCGATCGCGGCGGTCCTCCGGGAGGTGCCGGCGCTGCGCGGCGCGCTCTACGTGGACCCGGGCCGGAACCTGGCCGGCTGGCGCGGGCTCGTGGCCTGGCTCGAGGCGCCGGACCCGGCCGCGATCGAGATGCTCGTCGCCGTGCTCGAGCAGGGCGACCGCGAGACCCTCGACCGCCTCGCCGCGCGCGCCGCGGCCGACGCCCCCGGAGGTGCATCGTGACCCCCGACCCGCTCCCCTGGTACGCCCGGCTCGTGCTCCTGCGACCCGCGCAGGTCGCGCGGAACCTCGCGCGGGTCCGCGACGCGGGGATCGTCCCCCGCGTGCCGACGCGCTGGCAGGTGTTCCTGGGCGTCCTGCGGATGCTGCACCGGATCGTGTTCCACCCGGGCCCGATCGGGACGAGCCGCACGCAGCCGCCGCGGCCCGGCTGGCGCGCGCGCCTGCTCCGCCTCCGCGCGCTGCGCCTGCCGTTCCTGCTCCGGGAGGGCTCGGTCGTGCCGCTCGACCTCTCGGGGTTCGGGAGCTCCCCCGCGCGGCTGCGCCGCCACCTGCTCGGCACGCATCACGAGGGCGACGCGCCCTTCTACGACCTCCGCCTGCTCGCCTGCCACCCGGGCGAGCTCGAGGCGCTCCGCGACGAGGTCGCGCAGGTCGTCGCGGGCTCGCACCCGCGCGGGCGCTGGCTGCGCGACCTGTGCGTCTACGAGGGCTACCACGAGGAGCTGCTCGCCTGCGTCGACCGCGCGCTCGCCGGCGACTGGCACGTGGCCGAGGGGCCGCCGCACACCGACGCGAGCCTCGAGGAGTACCTCGCCTGGTGCGCCACGCGGCCGACGACGCCCGCGGCGACGTGGGCCGCGTGGCGCGCGGGCGAGCTGGGCCTCGACGCGCCCGCGCCGCGCGAGGTCGTCCCGCCCCCGCGGACCCCGGCGTCAGCGGCCGCGCCCGCGCCAGCGCCGGCGCTGGCAGGGGCCGCGTCGTGACGCCCTCGCTCGTCGCGCTCGAGGCGACGCCCCCGCGCCCGGTCCTGGGCGGCGCGACCGACGAAGCCGCGGACGACCTCGCCGCGCGCGCGGCCGAGGTGTGCGCGGCGACCCGGGGCGGGCTCGCGCGCCTGCTCGCGCGGGGCGCCCCGGTCGACCCCGCCGCGCTGGCCGGCTGGACCTACCGCGGCACGAGCCTCGGGCTGCCCGGGTTCGTCGACCGGCTGGCCTGGAAGACGTTCGCCAAGGTCTTCCGCCGCGACCCGGGGGCGGACGGGGTCCGCGGCTGGAACGTGCGCGTGCGGCAGGGCACGCCCCCCGGGGCGCTCGAGCCGCTGCGCGACCGCGCGGGGCGTCCGCGCACGTTCGGGCACTACCGCGTCGTCCCGCTCCCGCCGGCACGCGAGCTTCCGCTCGCCTGCCCGGCGGGCGTCCTACTCGACTACGGCCAGGGCGGCAACGGCCGCCTCGACCCCGTGGCCGCGCTGCGCGACCCGCTCGTCGCGCTCGTTCCGGGCGACCCGCGGCTGCTGCTCGGCTGCAGCCTCGTGCGCCTGCTCGGGCGGACCTGGCGCACGCCGTCGTACTTCCTGCTCGAGCGCCACGCGCCGCTCGACCACGAGGCGTGGCCGCCGCGGAGCCGCCGCCCGGGCCGCTGGCACGGCGGGCGCCCGGGTGCCACGCTGGGGGCATGAACGTCAAGAAGGCCCGCGAGCACCAGTTCACCTACGAGGGCGCCGACGGCCGGCTCCACGCCGTCGTGCTCCAGGTCCAGCACGTCCGCGACGGCGACGCCGACCGCGTGCTGCTCCAGGTCGTGAGCGACGCCGCCCCGGTCGAGGTCTCGGTCCTCGTCCACCCCGACCTGAAGCGCGGGCCGGCCCGCTCGAGCACGGGCTGAGCCGACTCCGGGCTCCGGCCCTCACGCCCTCGCCTCGCTCCGGCCGATAGATCGGACGGCGCGACGTCGAGCGGGGCGTGCGCGAAGGGGGGGGCGCGTGGAGGGTCGGGTGCGCTGGTTCGCCGAGGGCGAGCGGGCAGGGGTGCTCGTGCGGCGGGATCGCTGGCGCGTCCTCGCGCGCTTCACGGGACCCGACGCGGCCCGGCTCGCCGAGGACCTCGCGCGCGTGATCGGCCGGGGCGGGCTCGTCCTCGGCGCGGACCTCCCCGAAGCGTAGCGGGACCGGCGCCCGCGACCGTGCCGTGGCGGAATCGGGGCCCCGGCCGGCGGACACAACCCGCGGCGCGACAAGGCTGACTCGCGGCACACCGCGTGCGCTTCCCACGATCGGCGAGGGAGGTGACCCGTGGAGTCGAAGGCCTGCTGCAACCGGCGCGAGCTGCTCCGTCGGGCCGCCCAGGGGGGCGTCGCGCTCGGGTTCATGGGGGCCTCGCTCCCCCAGCTCTTCTCGCTGCGCGAGGCGCGCGCCGGCGTCGCGCCCGAGGGCGCGCTCTACGACGCGGCCCTCTCGATCTTCATGGACGGGGGCCCCTCGCAGCAGGACTCGCTCGACCCGAAGCCCGGCAGCCGCTGCCAGGGGCCGTTCGGCTCGTTCTCGCTCGGGTTCCAGGACGTGTACGGCCAGGCCGTCCGGCTCACGAACCCGCTCGCGCCCCTGGGGAACCTCGTCACGAACCCCGGCTCGAACGTGCGGCTCGGCCTGATCCGCTCGCTCAGCCACGACAACGGCGACCACGAGTTCGCCCAGAACTACATGAACAGCTTCTGGGGCGGCGCGCCGGCGGCCACGGAGTACCCGTCGATCGCCTCGGCCATGGCCTACTTCCGGCAGGGCGAGGGGATCGGGATCCCGTCCGTCGTGATCGGCCCCGAGAAGACGCTCACGAACCGCGGCCCGAACCTGTCGCGTTGCCCGGCGCCGCTCGTCGTGACCGCGGGCGACGCGCAGTCGGGCAACCCCGTCGTGCGCTCGCTCGAGCTGCCGGTCGACCAGGCCCGCTACGGGCGGCGCAAGGCGTTCACCGACGCGCTCAACGCGCGGTTCCTCCGCCGCCGGCCGGACGCGCTCGCCCGCGACTGGGAGCGCTCGGCCGACGACGCCTACGGGGTGACCGTCGGCGGCCAGGCGGCGCGCGCGTTCGACCTCACGGGCGTCCCGCTCCTGCCGGCGGCCGACGCGAACACGGCGCGGCGGCTCACGCTCGCGGCGCGCCTGCTCGACGCGGGCGTGCCGTGGGTCGCGACCGGGATCCTCGGCAACGACAGCCACGAGAACAACGCCGCGACCGTGCAGGCGAACTGGGGGACCTCGGTCGCCCAGGGCGTCGGCGGCCTCTGCCAGCAGCTCGCGGCCTCGGGCAAGCGGGTCCTCGTCGTGGTCTACGGCGACTTCGGGCGCACGCCCGACACGGTCGACCCGAACGGCGCGAACCGCGACGGGCGCGACCACTGGCCGGACGGGTTCTCGGTCGGGCTGCTCTCGATCAACCAGCCCCGCTTCACGCCGACGGCGATCGGCGACACGGGCCCCGACGGCCTGTGGACGCGCGCCGACGGGCGCCTGCGCGACCCGATCGGCCCCGGCGACCTCGGCGCCTTCATCTACAAGGCCCTCGGGTTCCAGGTCGGCCGGTTCGACGGTCGCTACGACGTCCCCATGGCCGACCGCGAGGCCCCGCCCGTCGACCGCAACAACGAGGGCGACGAGCTGCTCAGGACCTTCGGCCTGGCCTGAGCGGTCGGCCTCGACCCGGCCCGGGCCCTCCCCCCGGGCGACAGCCCCCGCTGGCCGACCTCCGCCGACCACCGGGCGACAGCCCCCGCCCCGCCGCGCGGTCCCGCGCGCGGCGTGGCAGGATCCCGCCCGCCCCGCGGGCCTCCCCCGCGCGCAGGAGGTCCCCCGTGGCCCAGCCCGAGCACGACGAGCGCGTCGCGATCCTCGACTCGCTCCTCACGACGCCCCACCGCGACCTCGACCACCTGTGGGGGCTGCACGAGGACCTGGCGCGCCGGGACCCGCGCTTCTACGCGCACCTCGCGGCCTGGTACTTCGAGAAGGGCGAGGTCCGTGACCACAAGCACGTGTTCGTCGCGGCGCTCGCGCTCTCGAAGTTCGACGGGCATCGCGACGTCGGGCTCGCGCTCCTGCGCCGCCTCCCGCCCTGGGAGGTCACGCGCGTCGTCGACTTCATCCACGGCGACCAGAAGGCGGCCGACGCGCGCGCCGCGCGCGCGCACGCGGAGGCCGAGGGCAAGCACCGCAAGGGCAAGCCCAAGAAGCAGAAGAAGCTCGACGCGAAGCCGGACGGCAAGGCCAAGCCGAGCGGGCTGTTCCGCAACCTGCCCCGCTCGCTCAAGACCGAGGTCGAGCGCATGCTCCGCGAGCGCGAGGCCGACCCCGACGCGCTCGACGCGGCGGCGCTCCACGGGCGCAAGGCGCTCGTGCGCCTCTACGCGCTCCTCCACGTCAAGCCGGGGCCGCTCGCCCAGCGGATCCTGTTCGACGACGACCCGCCCGAGGGCACGCGCGTGCGCGCGCTCAAGGACCTGGCGAAGCTGACCGACCCGGTCGAGCAGGCCCGCGCGATCGTGGCCGGGCGGATCCCGTTCCGCGTCGCCGTGGGCGCGATCAAGCGGCTCACACCCTCGGTGCTCGTGGCGCTCGTCGACGCGATGTCCTCGCAGGAGCTGATCAACCACCTGGGCATGCTGCGCGAGCACGGCGCGTTCGAGGACGCGGGGCTCGAGCGGCTGATCCACGAGCGCCTCGAGCGGGCCAAGGGCGACCGCCGCGTCCAGGCGATGAAGGGGTCCGTCGCGGCGGCGGCCGCCGGCGTCGACAAGAAGACGAAGGCGGCGCTCGCGGCCGTGGCCGAGGCGCGCCTCCAGGCCAAGGGCCGGATCCGGCGGAGCACGGGGCTCCTGTGCGACAAGTCGGGCTCCATGGAGCAGGCGATCGAGGTCACGAAGCGCCTGGGCGCGCTGGTCGCCACGATCTGCGAGCAGCCGCTCGTGTGCTGGGCGTTCGACACGGTGGCCTACCCCGTGACGCCCGGCGACGGGTCGCTCGCGAGCTGGGAGCGCGCGTTCCTGGGGATCACGGCGGGCGGCGGGACGTCCTGCGGCGTGGCCCTCCAGGCCATGCGCAAGAAGGGGCAGCGCGTCGAGCAGGTCGTGCTCGTCACGGACGAGGAGGAGAACACGGCGCCCCGGTTCGCCGACGAGCTCGCGCGCTACGGCGAGGCGCTCGGCGTGGTCCCGCACGTCGTGATCGTGCGCGTCGGGCGCGGGCTCGACCAGGTCGAGCGGGCGCTGCGCCAGGCCGGGCACCCGGTCGACGTCGTGCGGTTCACGGGCGACTACTACGCGCTCCCGAACGTGATCCCGTTCCTCGAGCAGCCGGGCCGGGCGGACCTCGTGCTCGAGATCCTCGAGACCCCGCTCCCGGTCCGGCCGACCCCGGCCCCGCCGTCCGCCGAGGGCGAGGGCGGCGCCTCGACCGGCGCCGACGCGGCGCCGCCCGCGGGGGCGGCGAAGAAGCCCAGGCGGCGGACGTGAGCGGCCCCGGCGCGCGCCCCGGCGCCGGGCAGGCCCTGGGGGAGTGGGCGCTCGAGGAGCTCCTCGGCGAGGGCGCCTTCGGGCAGGTGTGGCGAGCGCGCGCCGCGGCCGACCCGGGGCGCCGGGCGGCCGTGAAGGTCCCGCGCGACGAGCGGGGCGCGGCGCTGCTCGCGGCCGAGGGGGCGGCCCACGAGCGGCTCGCGGGCGGGCCGTTCCCGCGCCTGCTCGGGCTGTCGCGCGAGCCGGCCTACGCCGCGTTCGAGCTCGTGGAGGGGGGCGACCTGCGCGCGGCGCTGCACGCGGGGCCGCTGGCCCCGCGCGAGGCCGGCCGCGTCGCGCGCGGGGTGCTCGCCGCGCTCGCCCACGCGCACCGGGCCGGGCTCGTGCATCGCGACGTGAAGCCCGAGAACGTGCTCCTCGCCCGCGACGGCCGCGTGCTCCTCGCGGACCTGGGCCTCGCCGTGCCGGTCGACCTCGCGCACTCGCTCCTCGACGACGACGAGGTCGCGCGCGGCGTCGTCGCGGGCAGCCTGCCCTACCTGGCGCCCGAGGTCCGCGGCGGCGCGGAGGCCGACGCGCGGAGCGACCTCTACGCCTGGGGCGTGCTCCTGTTCGAGGCGCTCACGGGCGCCCTGCCCGGGGCGGCCGAGCGCCCGTGCGCGCGGGTCCCGGGCCTGCCGCCGGCCTGGGACGACCTGTACCTCCGCGCCTGCGGGGCGCGCGCCGCGCGCTGGGCGCGGGCCGAGGACGCGCTCGCCGCGCTCGACCGGGCGCTCGAGGCGCTCCCCGCGCCCGCCCCCGCCCCCGCGCCGCGCCCGAAGGTCGACGTCCTGGCGCTCCTCGAGGAGAAGGCCCGCGAGGAGCGGGCGCTCGTCGGCCGGACCCTGATCGCCTACGTGACGCCCGAGGGCAAGGCGCGGGCGCGCGTGGGCGGCAAGACGCACACGCTCGACGTCGGCGCGCTCCCGGGCCTGTGCGTGCTCCGGGTCACGAGCCCGACCGAGGCCGTCGTCGTCCAGCGGTTCGTGCGGGAGGGCTGAGGCGGGGCGGCGCCTCGCCGCCCCGCCTCGGCCCTCCCGCACGTGTGGGGATGGAACGGCGGCGCGGGTGGGCGGAAGGCGCAGGCCCAGCGCAGGGTCCTGGGCGGCGCGTGACAGGCGGAGAGCCCGGGCGGCGTCGGGGTGGGTGAGCGCGACGAGCAGCGCGCACGACACCGCGACCGCGCCCTACCGCAGGGGCCTACATATGGAATGACCGGCGCTCACGCGCCGGTGTGGTTCGATCCCACGATCGCGCCCCTGCGACTCGCGCGGCCGCTCCCTTCCACGTCCGTGCCCCACTTCGGGAGCCTACATACCCTTCGGAGGTCGAGGTCGTGGGTTCGAATCCCACCGGCTGCACACGTGCGGCCGTAGCTCAGCGGTAGAGCGCGTAACACAGAGCCCCCGCGAATCGCACGGACACCTGTCGGGCCGTGCCGGCGCCTCCTCCGGGGGCGCCGGCCGGCCCGGCGCCCTTCCGGAGGGCCGCCCAGGTCAGCGCGGCGCGAGCTCCAGGTCGTCCCCGCGCAGCCAGGCCGCGAGGAGCGGGGCGACCGAGCGGACGGCAAGGTGCGGGCCCTCGAGCGCGCGCGCCCGCGGGTGCGTGTCGGTGCCGGCCACGGCGTCGATCGCGCCGTCGACGAGCAGGCGCGCGAGCGCGTCGCCCGGGAGCACGAGGTGCGTCGCGACGGCGAGCACGCGGGTCGCCCCCTGCGCGCGGAAGGCGCGGGCCGCCTCGAGGAGGGTGCCGCCCGTCCGGATCATGTCGTCGTAGATGACGACCGTCTTGCCCGCGATCCCGCCCTCCGCCGCGTGGACGCCCGTGTGCTCGACCTGCTCGCCCGAGAGCCGGCGCTTCGTCGCGAACACGCACGGCACGCCCAGGTCGCGCGCGAGCGAGGACACCCAGGCCACGCGCCCGGCGTCGGGGGCGGCGAGCACGAAGCCGTCGCCCGCGAGCGCGCGCGCGCCCTCGCAGGCGAGCCGCTTCGCGTAGAGGTGGTAGGCCGTGACCGCGTCGCCGAAGTAGTGCGGGATCCCCGGCGCGTGGAGGTCGCACAGCACGACGCGGAGCCCGCCCGGCGGGGCCGGCACGGCCGAGATCAGGCGCGCCCGCGTCTTCGCGACGACGACCTCGCCGGGGCGCGTGGCCCGCTCCATCGTCTGGTAGCCGAAGTAGGGGCAGAGCCAGGTCAGCCGCGCGGCGCCCGAGCGGACGATCGCGCACGCCAGGTCGTAGGCCTCGAGCGTCTCGAGGTCGCCGGGCGTCCCCGCGAGGAGCACGACGTCGCGGTCCCGCACGTCGCAGGCGAGGCGCTGGTAGCGCTCGCCGTCGGGGAACGTGCGCCGCTCGACCTCGCCCTGGGCGAGGCCCGCCTCCGCCGCGAGGCGCGCGGCGAGCGGCGCGTAGCTGGGGATCGTCAGGAGCAGGGCTTCCACGGCGCGGACCTCGTGCGGCTCGGGGCGCGGGCGGCGCTCAGACGGAGAAGCGGAACAGGCAGTCTCCGGCCTGGACGTAGTCGCCGGGCCGGAGCGCCCGCTTGCCGTCGATGCGCTGCTGGTTGAGGAGCGTGCCGTTGCTGCTGCCCAGGTCCTCGACGCACCACCCCCCGTCGGGGAGCTGCTCGAGCGCGCAGTGCCGGCGCGAGATCCGCTCGCTCGCGACGACGACGTCGCACGACGCGTCGCGGCCGACGCTCGCGCGCCGCCCGGCGGGGAGCGGATAGACCTTGCCGAGGATCCCCTGCGGGCCATGGACGGCCTCGAGGCGGGGGGCGCCGGCGGCCGCCGGCGGCGTGGGCGCGGCCGGCGGCCGCC
>JANJTH010000716.1 GCA_024711205.1 Planctomycetota bacterium
GGCCGGGTGGCGCGCCGGGCGCAGCGCTCGTAGCCTCGGCCCATGCCCCCCCGCGACGACGTCCAGCCCGGCCGCCGGCCCTCCGGCGCGCCGGACCGCCCGGGGCCCGGCGACATCGCCGGAGCGGCCTGAGCGCGCGCCGCCGTGGGCGCGGAGGTCGAGGTCCAGCGCGCGGGCCGGCCCGTGGGGCGCCACGCGCTCCCCCAGGGGGCGACGCTCGTGGTGGGCTCGGGGCCGGAGGCCGGCTGCCGCCTCGACGACCCGCTCGTATCGGCGCGCCACGTGGCCCTCGCGCTCGGGCCGCAGGGCCTGCTCGCCACCGACCTCGACAGCGACACGGGCACGACGTGCGGCGGGCGGCCGCTCGCGCCGGGGGCGCCCGTGCCCCTCGCGCCGGGGGCCACGCTCGAGGTGGGCGAGCACGTGCTCGTCGTGCGCCCCGCGGCGGCGGCGCCCGGCCCCGAGGGGCGGCGCATGACCGACGACTACGAGGCGGTGCGGGAGCTGGGCCGCGGGGCCGGCGGGACCGTGTTCCTGGCCCGCCACCGCGCGACCGGGCGCGAGGTCGCGGTGAAGCTCCTCCACGAGGCCCTGGGCCACGACCCGGTCGAGCGCGAGCGCTTCCTGCGCGAGGCGCAGGTGGGCCGCCGGATCCAGAGCCCGCACGTGGTCACCGTCTTCGAGGCCCGCGTCGACGGCGCGCGCGCCTTCCTCGCCATGGAGCTCCTGCGCGGGCGCTCGCTCCGCGACCGGATCCTCGCCGGCCCCCTGCCCGTGGCCGAGGTCGTGCGCGTGGGCCTGGCCGTGGCCCGCGCGCTCGAGGCGGCCCACGCGGTGGGCGTGATCCACCGCGACGTGAAGCCGGCCAACATCATGCTGGGCGACGACGGCTCGGTGAAGCTCGCGGACTTCGGCCTGGCCCGGGACGCCGCCGCCGTCGAGCGCCTCACGCGCACGCGCGAGGGCATGGGCACGCTGGCCTACCTGGCGCCGGAGCAGGCCGAGGACGCCAAGCGCGTCGACGGCCGGGCCGACCTGTACGGCCTCGGCGCGACCCTGTTCCACGCGCTCGCCGGGCGGCCGCCGTTCACCGCCGTGGGGGCCGAGATCCTCGCCCAGATCTTCGACGAGGACCCGCCGCCCGTCGCCTCGCTACGGCCCGACTGCCCGCCGGCGCTCGCGGCGCTCGTCGCGAGCCTGCTCGAGAAGGACCCCGACGACCGGCCGCCCGAAGCGCGGGTCCTCGTGGCCGACCTGCTCGGGCTCTCCGCCTGACCGACGCGTCGTGACCCCGGGAGGTCACGGCCCCGGCGACGACGAGCGACGACCTCGGACGGGGCGCGCCCCGCGCCTCAACGCGGGTCGAGGGCCACGCGGAAGCCGCCCAGGGGATTGCCGGTGTCGTGTCGGTGCCCCTTGCGGAACGAGAGGCGCAGGAAGGCCTCCGGATGGGTCCAGGGCGCGCCGCGGAACAGGTGGGCCGACCCCGCCGCCGGGCCGGTCGGGTCGGTGACCGGCGCGGAGTCGACGGGCCCCGCCCGGTCGGCCACCCACTCGGAGACGTTGCCCGTCATGTCGAGGCAGCCCACGGGCGAGCGGTCGCGCGGGAACGACCCGACCGGGGCCGTGAAGCGGAAGCCGTCGTCCGCGAACATGTTGGCGTCCCCCTTCACGGGCGTCTCCTCGCCCCAGGCGTAGGGGCGCCCGTCCTCGCCGCGCGCCGCGCGCTCCCACTCGGCCTCGGTCGGGAGGCGCAGGCCCGCCCAGCGGCAGTAGGCCGCGGCGTGGTCCCAGCTCACCTCGAACGCCGGGTGGTCGTCGGGGGCGCGCCAGGGCGGGTCCACGGCCCACGTGACCTTCTCCCCCGCCTGCACGCCGGGCTCGAAGCGGACGAGCCGCTCCGCGGGCGGGAGGCCCTCGGCGCGCGAGAAGGCGTCGAACTGGGCCCACGTGACCTCGAGGCGGCCGATGAACGCGCCCCGGCTGAGCGTCGTCTCGCGCGGCTGGACGTTGTGCGAGCGGAACGGGTCGACCTCGCCTCGGTCGACGAACATGGTGAACGTCCCCGGCGGGACCCACACGAGCTCGGACCCGTTGCGCGCCCACGTGTAGACCCCCGGCGTGTCCGAGAACGACAGCCCCTCGGGCAGCGGCAGCGGCGGGCGGCGCGCGGGCGGGAGCCCCTCGTACCAGGCGGGCGTCGGCAGGGACGCGATGCGGCGCGCCTCGGTCTGCCCCGCCTCGCCGGTGGACGCGCGCCAGCGCAGGCGCACCGCGTTGTCGCCCGGGGTCAGCGCGGCCACGAGCGTGAAGTCCCCGCCGCGCACCTTGCGCGGCGCGGCCCCGCCCTCGACGCCGACCTCGACCCACTCGGCGGGGCCGCGCACGCGCCCGTGGAGCTCGACGCGCGTCGCGCGCGTGACGAGCCCGTCCGCCGGGGTCAGCCACTCGACCTCGGTCGGCGCCGCCGGCGCGGGCCCCGCGCCGGTGGCCGCGAAGCCCGCCGCCAGGGCGAGGAGCGGGGCGAGGAGCGCCGCGGCCACGAGGCCCCGGCGCCGGCGCAGGGCCCGGCGCAGGCGCTGCCGCGCCGTGGGCGGCTGGACCTCGAGCGGCTCCCCGCGCAGCCAGCGGCCGAGCTCGTCGGCGAGGGCCTCCGCGGAGGCGTAGCGGTCCGCGGGCTCCTTCTCGAGGCAGCGGAGCACGACCAGGTCGAGCTCCGGCGGGACGCCGGCGCGGCGCGAGGACGGCGGCGCGGGGTCCTCGCGCACGACCTTCGCGAGGACGGCGATCAGCGTCTGGCCCTCGAACGGCGGGGCGCCCGTGAGCAGCGCGTAGAGCGTGGCGCCCAGGCCGTAGACGTCGGCCCGGGCGTCGATCGCGCGCTCGCCGCCGCACTGCTCGGGCGGGGCGAAGGCCGGCGTCCCCATGGCCACGCCCGTGCGCGTGAGCTGGCGCGACTGCCGGTCGAGCGCCCGGGCGATCCCGAAGTCGGTGACCTTGGGGCGGCCCGCGTCGTCGAGGAGCACGTTGGCCGGCTTGAGGTCGCGGTGGAGCAGCCCCTGCGCGTGCGCGGCGGCGATCGCGCGCGCGACCGGCTCGAGGAGGCCCACGGCGACGCGCGGCTCGAGCGGGCCCTCGCGCTCGAGCCGGTCCTGGAGCGAGCCGCCGGGGACGAGCTCCATGGCCATCCAGCGCCGGCCGCCCTCCTCGCCCGCGTCGTGGAGCGTGACGACGTGCGGGTGGCGGAGCGCGCCGAGCGCCCGCGCCTCGCGCTCGAAGCGCGCGACGTCGGCCTCGCCCACGCCCCCGCCCTCGTCGAGAATGACCTTGAGCGCGACGCGCCGGTCGAGCTCCGCGTGGCGCGCGAGGTAGACCACCCCCATGCCGCCGCGGGCCAGCTCGCGCTCGACCTCGTACGGGCCGAGGCGCCGGGGCGGCGCGCTCGCGCCGGACCCGAGCGGACCCGCGCCAGGGGTGGGCGGCGCCCACCCCCCGGGGCCGGCCGGCTGCGCCCA
>JANJTH010000718.1 GCA_024711205.1 Planctomycetota bacterium
TGTAGGTCCGTAACTGCCACGGGCGGCCCCCCTTGCGCACGACGAGGCGCCAAGGGTCGGAACCGCCACCGACAGGCACGGCTGGCCCGCGGTGGGGAGATCTAGTTGTCGTCGGTGGGGAGATCTAATTGTCGTCACGCACAGATGCAGCCACACAGGGTGTGACAATGGCCATGGGCCTGGATGCTTGCCGGGCTCATTCGCGGCGACGCCGCACTCAGTCATTGAAGCCCCAGTCAATCATTGATTCGACCGCATCTGTTTACCGGGTCCCCCCAGGGGACTTCGGGGCGATCGACTCGACGAACGCGTCTGGGTCGAGGGGCACGTGGATCGCCTCGACGATGATGGCAAGTCGCGGCCTTGCCCCGCTGCGATCGCGAGCGGGGGGGAGACCCGACCCAGACCAGTGCCATGGCAAGTCGCGGCCTTGCCCCGCTGCGATGGGGGAGACCCGACCCAGAGCAGTGCCATGAACCCAGCCGGCCCGATCCTTGCTGGAGCCCTCCAGGCAGCCGATCCGCGTCCGTTCAGCGCGTTCTCGCAGCCGTCGGCGCACGCGCCGCCGGCCGGGCGCGCCTCGTGGCGAGCGGGGAGACCCGACCCAGAGCAGTGCCATGACCCCAGCCGGGCCGAGCCTTGCCGGAACGCTCCAGGTAGCCGTCCCGTGCCCGTTCAGCGCGTTCTCGCGGCCGCCGGCGTACGCACCGCCGAAGGCTCCCACGGCGCAGGGGGGCCGAAGCTGGGTCATGCACGAGGCCCGCCGCCGGAACAGGAACGCGCCGCCGGCGTAGCCGGACTCCGCTCGATCGTGACCGAGCGGGTCGATCCCCACGCTGTTTCGCGCGGTCAGGACGGCCTTGCGCAGGGTCGGCAACGCGGTCATGGCAAGACCGCCCAGTCGAGCACCGGGTGGGAGGTCTCGAGGGTCGGGGCGAGCTCGTCGTCGGTCAGACCGCAGCCACGCGCGCGAAGGAACTGCATGTGTGGCAGCTCGGCGAGCGCGAGGAAGGCTTCGCGCGAGAGCGGGCACTCGTCGACCGAGAGCCGTCTGAGGGGCACCGCCCGGCACAGGGAGAGAAGAGCGTCAGGTTCGACCTGCGTGTCCCTGAGGGCCAACGACTCGATCGGTCGCCCATGAAGCGGCGCCAGGGCGCTCGGGTCCAGCGCGCCCCCGCCGTCGAGTCGGAACGCCCGCAGGCGCGAACACCTGGCGAGAGGGCGCTCGAGGGTCGTCGCAAGGAGCACAGGGCCACCGGGACGCCGACGCCGGAGCTCGAGCGTGTAGTCGAGCCCGAGGGACACGAGGCCCGGCTGGAGCGAGGCCCTGGACAACGCCTCGGCGGCCTCGGCCGACCTGAACGAGAGGCTCAAGTCCTGAAGGCGTGTGAGTCGATCGAGCCAGTCGAGCTGCCCGGCTCGGGGCGCGACGACCGAGAGCTCCTCGAGCCTCTCGGGCAGGTGGGCGAGCGCCTGGGCCGGCCACGGGGATCCTGCGAGGTCGAGCGCGCGTAGCGGGATCCGGGCCAGGACGGAGGCAGCCTCGGCCTCGAACGAGGTGCCAGGGAGCGACAGCCTGCGGAGCGGAAGGTGGGCCAGCAGTTCGAGGTGTGACGCGGGCCAAGGCACCCGGGGTGGCGGTGGCCAACCGAGGTGGAGGTCGGCGAGGAGCTCGAGCCGGCCCAGGAGGGCCAGGAACGCGGCGCCGACCCGCCACGTGTGGGAGTCGAGCTCGAGATGCTGGAGCGCCCGGAGGCATGGGATCCAGCCGAGTTCGTCGGCCGCCTCGCTCAGGGTCGTCGCCTCGTCGTGGCGAGGGATCGCGGTCGTCAGGGTGAGGCTCGTGAGCTGCCGGAGCGGCGCCAGACGCCAGGTGGCGCCGGGGGCGTACGCGGCGGCGTGGAGCGAGAGCTGGGTCAAGCTCGGAGCGGACGCGAGCGGCGCGAGGTCGTCGGCGCGCAGGGGAGCGGGCTGCACCCAGCGGAGCGAGGTCAGGCAAGGCATGGCCGCCAAGGCCGACGCTCCTCCGGGGCCGAGTTCGCCATGGGCCCAGACGTGCGTCGCGGGCGAGCTCGCGAGGCGCTCGAGGAAGCGCTCGGGTCGGGCGAGCCCTCCGAGGTCGAGGTGGAGTTCCGTCGCGCCTGCTTGCTGGGCCGCGTGGGCGAGCGCGTCGACCGTCGCCGCCTCGGGCTCGAGGGACAGGCTCCAGCGGCGGTGGGCAGGGAGCTCGATCTCCCGGGGCGCGTCCCTCAGCGGACCGACGAACTGGAGGGCTTCACCGTCGGGCAGGACGACCGAGGCTCGGGCCCCCGCCGGCACCACGGCCTGTCGCGCGGCGAAGACCTGCCGGTCGAGGAGGTCGTGGCCGACCGGCAACCCGGCCCGCCGAAGCGCCGCCACGTAGTCGGCCAGGGCGGGTTGATCGTCCTCGTCGCGGCGCCAGCGCCGCTCGGCCGTCCGGACGTCCAGGTCGCTCACGTCGCCGAGCATGGCAGCCGCGCGTGGGCCCGACCACGACGCGCGCGCCCCCGGCGCCCGGCGTGCCCGAACACGAACCGATCGGCCCGCCCGCGGCTCGCGCCCCGGCCTGTCGGTGCCTCACGGTAGCCTGCGCCCCCGTGACCCAGGACCCCCACGACGCGCTCTGCAAGGCC
Organism: Planctomycetota bacterium; assembly: GCA_024711205.1. Lineage (GTDB taxonomy): Bacteria > Planctomycetota > J058 > J058 > J058 > JANJTH01. The sequence continues at coordinate 2,655 of JANJTH010000718.1, forward strand.
GCGTTCTCGCGCATGGAGAGCGCCGCCGGCGCGATCACGGCCTCGCTGCCGCCGGCGGTGCTCGCGCAGCTCGACCTCGGCTCGCTGCGGCTCTCGTCCACGAGCTGCTCGGTCGTGGACCTGCTCGCGGCCTTGCCCCGCTCCGATCGCGAGCGCGCGTGGGTGTGTATCCTCGAGGTGACCGCGGAGCCCGAGGCAGACCTGGTGATCGAAGCCCTTCGCGAGGCCCTCCTCCAGGAGCAACAGGAGGACGTCATGACCGCGGGCGAAGCGCTCCGACTCGAGGGCGAACGGCGGGGCAGACTCAAGGTCAAGCGTGAGACGCTGCTCGCACAGCTCCGGGTCAAGTTCAGGCAAATCTCCGCCGAGATGGAGCGCCGCGTGGCCGAGGCCGACGAGCGCGCGCTCGACCGCTGGGCCGAGGCAGTCCTTTTCGCTGCCACGATCGACGAGGTCTGGGCCGGCGACTGAGCGAGGTCCGAAGCCCGAACCTCGCCGCCCGTCCCGGACGGGGCCCTCCACGCCCCGAGCGAAGCTGCTGACGCCCTCGCCCGGACAGCGCCAGCACTGACGTGCCGGCGTTCACGCGGCAGGCCCGAGGTCGCCTGGCTCCAGGCGTGCCGGGGAGGGGCACGTCTGCGGCGACGCGAGGGCGATCGACTCGACGGCGTCGGCGTCGGCTCCGCTCGAGCGTGGGAGGTCGAGGAGGTCCGAGCCCCTGCCTGGCGTTCAGCCCGTGCCCCAGCCGTGTCGCGCGAGCCCGCGCAGGAGGGCGTCGAGCGCGCGGGCGCCGAGCGCGGAGGTGTCCACCGTGAGGTCGGCCTGGCGGTAGAGCGGCTCGCGGGCGGCGAGGAGCGCCTCGAGCTCGGTCATCGCGTCCTGGCGGCCGGCGACGGGGCGGCGGTCGCCCTGCGCGAGGACGCGGGTCATGTGGTCGTGGGGGGACGCGCGCAGCCAGACGGTCGTGCAGCGGCCGCGCGCGAGCCGGAAGGCGTCGTCGTTCGTGACGAGCCCGCCGCCCGTCGCGACGACGGCGGGCGCGCCCGCGTCGAGGAGCGCCGCGAGGCACTGGGCCTCGAGCCGGCGGTAGTAGCCCTCGCCGTGGATCGCGAACAGCTCGGCGAGGGACAGGCCGGCCGCGGCCTCGATCCGCTCGTCGAGCTCGACGAAGGCGACCCCGAGCCGGTCCGCCGCCTGCGCGCCGAGCGTGCTCTTGCCGGCGCCGCGCAGGCCCAGCAGGGCGACCGCCGCGCGGCGCCGGCGGCCCAGCGCCTCCTCGACCGCGCGGAGCGCGCGCTCCTGCTCGGCTGGCGTCCGCCCCTCGAGCAGCCGCGCGAGCCGGGCGAGCGCGTCGTCCTCGGCGCCTTCGCCCGCCGAGGGGGCCGACGACGGCGCCGGCGCGAGGAGCCGGGCCGCCGTCGTGCCGAGCGCGCGCGCGACGCCCTCGAGCCGGCCCACGGCGATGTTCCCCCGCCCCGCCTCGAGGTCCGCCACGAACCGCGGGCTCAGCCCGGCCGCCAGCGCGAGCGCCCGCGCCGTGAGCCCGCGCTCCGCGCGCAGCGCGCGCACCCGGCCGCCCAGGCGCCCCAGCAGCGCCGCCTGCACGCCCGCCGCGTCGCCGTGCCCGACCCGGGCCCGGGGGGCGTCCGGGGCCTCGCCGCCGGCGCCCGCTCGGCCCCGGGCGGGCGTCGTCACCCGCGCCCCGCCCTTCGCCCGCGTCGTGCCCCTGGTCGCCACGAGGTGCAACATACTGCGCACCATGCGTCGTGGCGAGCAATATCTTGCACCGCCCCGCGGGCCCGGGTAATCTGCGGCCCCGAAGAGGACGCCCCGCCCATGGAAGCCAAGCTCGCGCACCCCCCGGTCCCGCTCGAGACGAGCCCCGACCGCTACCGGCACCTCCGCGTGCGCACCGACGGGCCGGTGGCCTGGATCGAGCTCGCGATCCAGGAGGACGGCGGGCTCCGCCCCGGCTACGTGCTCAAGCTCAACAGCTACGACCTGGGCGTCGACATCGAGCTGTGCGACGCCGTGCAGCGCCTGCGCTTCGAGCACCCCGAGGTCGCGAGCGTGATCGTCACGAGCGCGCTCGCGGGCGTGTTCTCGTCGGGCGCGAACATCTTCATGCTCGGGAGCTCGACCCACGGCTTCAAGGTCAACTTCTGCAAGTACACGAACGAGACGCGCCTCTCGATCGAGGACGCGACCGACGGCTCGGGCCAGACCTACATCGCGGCGCTCAACGGGATCGCCTCGGGCGGCGGCTACGAGCTCCCGCTCGCCTGCCGCGAGATCTACCTCGTCGACGACCGGCGCTCGGCCGTCGCGCTCCCCGAGGTCCCCTACCTGGGCGTCCTCCCGGGCACGGGCGGGCTCACGCGCGTCGTCGACAAGCGCAAGGTCCGCCGCGACCGCGCCGACGTGTTCTGCACGCTCGCCGAGGGGATCAAGGGCAAGCGCGCCGTCGAGTGGGGCCTCGTCGACGGCGTGTTCCCGCCGTCGTCCTTCGCGCAGAAGGTCGAGGCGCGCGCCCGCGAGCTCGCCGGCGCCGGCCACCCCGAGCGCCGCGGCGTCGCGCTCGACCCGATCGCGCCCGAGGTCACCGAGGACGCGATCACCTACCGGCACGTGACGCTCACGCTCGAGCCGACCACCCGCACGGCCCGCCTCGAGGTCCGCGCCCCCGAGGCCGCCGGCGCCATCCCCGAGGACCCGAGCACGCTCGGCGCCGGGTGGTGGCCGCTCCGCGCCTTCCGCGAGCTCGACGACGCGCTCCTCCGCCTGCGCTTCCACTACCCCGAGCTGGGGCTCGTGCTCCTCCGCACCGCGGGCGACCCGCAGGCCGTGCTCGACCTCGACGCGCAGCTCCACGCGCGCCGCGATCACTGGTTCGTGCGCGAGGTGCTGCTCCACATGAAGCGGACGCTCAAGCGGCTCGACCTGACCGCGAAGAGCTTCTTCGCGCTCGTCGAGCCCACCTCGTGCTTCGCCGGCTGCCTGCTCGAGCTCGCGCTCGCGGCCGACCGCGTCTACGCGCTCGAGGACGAGCGCGTCCGCCTGGGCCTCTCGGCGCTCAACGGCGGGGCCCTCCCCATGAGCAACGGCCTCTCCCGCCTCGCCTCGCGCTTCCTGGCCGAGCCCGCGCGCGCCGACGCCCTCGCGGCCTCGGCCCCGCGCACGATCCCCGCGGGCGAGCTCGACGAGGCCGGCCTCGTGACGTCCCTCGTCGACCCGCTCGACTGGGACGACGAGATCCGCATGGCGACCGAGGAGCGGGCCAGCCTCTCGCCCGACGCGCTGACCGGCATGGAGGCCAGCCTGCGCTTCGCCGGCCCCGAGACGCTCGAGACGAAGGTGTTCGGCCGCCTGTCCGCCTGGCAGAACTGGATCTTCCAGCGCCCGAACGCCGTCGGCCCCCGCGGCGCGCTCACGCTCTACGGCCGCCCCGAGAGCGCCGAGCTCGACTGGCAACGCACCTAGCCCCTTCGATCCGAGGGCGCCTGCCCTTCCAGGTCACTCCCCCTCTTTCCCGTTCCCGCTCCCGTTCCCGTTCCCGTTCCCGCTCTTCGCGCGACCCCCTCCGGTCTCTTCCCTTGCCCTTGCCCTTGCCCTTGCCCTTGCCCTCCCTCTTCTCTTCCCCTCTTCCCTCTTCTTCGAGGCTCCTCCCATGAGCGCGATCTCGTCCGAGCGGATCCCCAACAACGTCGACCTCGCCTCGAACAAGAAGCTCCAGAAGGCGCTCGAGGACTGGCAGCCGAGCTTCATCGACTGGTGGAAGGACATGGGGCCCGAGGGGTTCCAGGAGGACCTGATCTACCTGCGCACGGCCGTGAGCGTCGACACGGACGGGTGGGCCAAGTTCGGCCACGTGAAGATGCCCGACTACCGCTGGGGGATCTTCCTCACCCCGCCCGAGAAGGACCGCCTCGTCAACTTCGGCGACCTCACCGGCGCGGCCCCCTGGAGCGAGGTCCCGGGCGACGTGCGCAAGGAGCTCCGCCGCCTGATCGTCACGCAGGCCGACACCGAGCCCGCGTCGGTCGAGCAGCAGCGCCTGCTCGGCAAGACGGCCCCGAGCCTGTACGACCTGCGCAACCTGTTCCAGGTCAACGTCGAGGAGGGCCGGCACCTGTGGGCCATGGTCTACCTCCTCATGCAGTACTTCGGCCGCGATGGCCGCGAGGAGGCCGAGGACCTGCTCGTCCGCCGCTCCGGCCACGCCGACTCGCCGCGGATCCTCGAGGCGTTCAACAAGCCGATCGACGACTGGCTGGCCTTCTTCTGCTTCACGACCTTCACCGACCGCGACGGCAAGTATCAGCTCGGCGCGCTCGCCGAGAGCGCCTTCGACCCGCTGGCCCGCTCGACCCGCTTCATGCTGACCGAGGAGGCCCACCACATGTTCGTGGGCGAGACCGGCGTGGCGCGCGTGCTCGACCGCACGGTGCAGCTCATGCGCGAGGCCCCCGAGGGCGACGTGACCGCGCGCGGCGGGATCCCGCTCGACCTCGTGCAGCGCTACGTGAACGAGTGGTTCTCGGCCTCCATGGACCTGTTCGGGAGCGAGGACAGCAGCAACTCGGCCACCTACTTCGCCGCCGGGCTCAAGGGCCGCTGGGACGAGGGCAACGACGCGAAGTGGCCCGACCACCGCGCGCTCGAGGGCAGCTACGGGCTCGAGGTCCCGCTCCCGGGCGGCGGGTTCGAGCGGCGCGACATCCCGCTCCGCCGGGCCATGAACCTGATCCTGCGCGACAGCTACGTCGACGACTGCCGCAAGGTCGTCGAGCGCTGGAACCGCGTGCTCGAGCGCGCCGGCCTGACCGAGCGGCTCTACCTGCCGTCCGACCGGTTCAACCGGCATCAGGGCGTCTACGCGAACATGCCGTTCGACCCGCACGGCGCCCTGCTCGCGCAGGCCGAGTTCGACGCGCGCCGCGACGCGCTGCTGCCGAGCGCGAAGGACTACGCCTACGTGCGGTCGCTCATGAAGCCCTGCTACGCGCCGGGCGAGTTCGCCTCGTGGATCGCGCCCCCGCGCAAGGGGATCAACAACCTCCCGCAGGAGTTCGAGTACGTGCGGTTCGCGCGCAACGGGGCGGCGCAGTGACGGCCGCGCTCCAGAGCCACCTGGGCGGCCGGTGGGTCGACGTCCCGGGCGCGACGGTCCCGCTCGTCGACCCGACGACCGAGGCGGTCCTCGGCCACGCGCCGTCGGGCGCGCCCGACCTCGCGGCGGCCGTCGCGCACGCGCGCACGCGCGGGCTCCCGGCGCTCCAGGAGCTCTCCTTCGCGCGCCGCGGCGAGCTGCTCTCGGCGATGAGCAAGGCGCTCCACGCGCACCGCGACGAGCTGCTCGACCTGTCGACGACCTGCGGCGGGAACACGCGCGGCGACGCGAAGTTCGACGTCGACGGCGCGACCGGCACGCTCGCGTTCTACGCCAAGCTCGCGGCCGGGCTCGGCGACGCGCGGTTCTTCGTCGACGGCGAGGGCGTCCAGCTCGGGCGCAGCCCGAAGTTCGCGGGCGAGCACCTGCTCGTGCCGCGCCGGGGCGTCGCGATCCACATCAACGCGTTCAACTTCCCCGCCTGGGGCATGTGCGAGAAGGCCGCGCTCGCGTTGCTCGCCGGCGTGCCGGTGATCACGAAGCCCGCCACGAGCACCGCGCTCCTCGCGCACCGCATGGTCGAGCTGCTCGTCGAGGCGGGCGCGCTCCCCGACGGCGCGTTCCAGCTCCTCCTCGGCTCGGCGCGCGAGGTGTTCGAGCACCTGGGCGCCCAGGACGTGGTCGCGTTCACCGGCTCGAGCGACACGGCCGCCGTGCTGCGCCGCCACGACTGCTTCGTGCGGCGCGGGGCCCGGCTCAACGTCGAGGCGGACAGCCTGAACGCGGCCGTGCTCGGGCCGGACGTCGAGCCGGGCTCGGAGACGTTCGACCTGTTCGTGCGCGAGGTCGTGCACGACATGGCCCAGAAGGCCGGGCAGAAGTGCACGGCGATCCGGCGGGTCCTCGCGCCGCGGGCCACGCTCGAGGCCGCCCGCGAGGCGCTCGTGGCCGAGGTCCGGCAGGTCCGCGCGGGCGACCCGCGCCAGCGCGAGGTCCGCTGCGGGCCGGTGGCCTCGGCCGACCAGCTCCGCGACGTGCGCGCCGGCGTCGAGCGCCTGAAGGCCTGCGCGCGCCCGCTCGTGGGCGACGGCGGCCGCGGCGCGCTCGTCGGGGTCACGGACGAGAAGGGGTTCTTCGTCGGGCCGACCCTGTTCGAGGCGGACGACGCCTTCGCGGCCGAGGCCGTGCATCGCCACGAGGTGTTCGGGCCCGTCCAGACGCTCCTCCCCTACTCGGGCGAGCCGGACGAGGCGGCGCGGATCGTCGCGCTCGGCGAGGGCGGGCTCGTGAGCTCGGTCTACACGGACGACCCCGAGGTCGCGCTCCGCACGGCGCTCGGGCTCGCGCCCTGGAACGGGCGCGTGAACGTGGGGAGCGCCAAGGTGGCGGCCGACTCGCTCGGGCCCGGCGCGGTCCTCCCGGCGCTCGTGCACGGCGGGCCGGGGCGCGCGGGCGGCGGCGAGGAGCTGGGCGGCCTGCGCGGCCTGTCGCTCTACCTCCAGCGGACGGCGCTCCAGGGCTACAAGCCGCTCCTCGAGCGGATCGGGGCGGGAGGTCGGCGCACCTGAGCGACCGGATCAGGGCAGCGCTGCGAGGGGCCCCCCGGGTCCCCCGGACCACCTCCCCTTCCCGCCGGCGGCGGTCGGGGGTACACCTATGCGGATGACGGATCCGTCCGCCACGGTCCCCGCGCAGGACACCGACGACACCCCGGCCACGACCTCGGGCCGGCGCGGGCGCGTCCGGGCCCTCCGGCTCGAGCTCCCGCCCGAGCTGGTGGGACGGACCGCCGTGGACCGCTTCACGCTCGGCCCGGTGCTGGGCCAGGGCGGCATGTCCTGGCTGCTCCGCGCGACCGAGCGCTCCGACGGCCCGGCGATCGCCCTCAAGATCCTCGACCCCGAGCTCGCGCGCGACCACACGCCCGAGCACCTCGATCGCTTCGGGCGCGAGGCCCGCGCCGCGACGCGGGTCCGGCACCCCAACGTCGTCGCCGCGCTCGACCAGGGCCGCTGCCCCGAGACGGGCCTCCACTGGATCGCCTACGAGCTCGTCGATGGCACCTCGGCCGAGGACCTGCTCGCGGTCAAGGGCCCGCTCCCGGAGGCCGAGGCCCTCGCGATCGCGCTCGACGTCGCGCAGGGGCTCGGGGCGATCGGCGAGGCCGGGATCGTGCACCGCGACGTGAAGCCGACGAACATCCTCGTCGGCCAGGACGGGCGGGCGCGGCTGACCGACCTGGGCATGGCGAAGGTCCTGGGCGAGGGCGGGCTCACGCAGGTGGGCGCCGTGCTCGGGACGCCCCACTACATCGCCCCCGAGCAGGCCGTCGGCCTCGACGAGGTGGACGCGCGGGCGGACCTCTACGCGCTGGGGGTCACGCTGTTCCGGCTCCTCACCGGGCGGTTCCCCTTCGAGGGCGACGCGTTCCTCGACGTCGTCACGCGCCACGTCAACGAGGAGCTCCCCGACCCGCGCGGCTACGCTCCGACCGTCTCCGAGGCGACGGCGAAGCTGCTCGCCGGGCTCGCCGCGCGGGACCCCGCCGACCGCTACCGCGACGCCCAGGCGGCCGCCGAGGACATCGCGCGCGTCCTCCTCGGGCAGGAGCCCCTCGGGCCGCGCGGCGACGGACGCGTCACCCTCCGCCCGGTCGCCCCCGCGCCGGCAGCCGCCGTCGCCGGCCCGGACGCAGAGGACCTCGAGTCGACCCCGCCCGCCCCGGGGCGACGCGCCGTCGTGGCCGGGCGGTCCCCCCCGCCCCGCCCGGTCGCCTCGCCCACGCCAGCCGGCGCCGCCTCGACCCCGCCCGCGAGCGCGCCGACCCCGCGCGGCGCGGCGACGCCGCCACGCTCGGGCGGGATCCAGCGGCCCGCGCTCCAGGCGCCCTCCCAGGAGGAGCCCACCGAGCCATTCGGACAGGCCGCGCGCCGCGCCCCGCCCGATGCGGCCGCGGTCGAAGCGCCCGCGGCCGAGGCGCCCGCGACCGGCCCGTTCCGGCTCGTGCTGAGCACCGGCGGGCACGTGCTCACGCGTGGGCGCTTCGACAAGGACCTCGTCACGATCGGGCGCGACCCCAGGTCGGACCTCCCGATCGACAACCCGATGGTCTCCCGGCATCACGCGGAGCTGCGCCGGGCGCCGGTCGGGTTCTCGCTCCACTGTTTGGGCTCGACGAACGGCAGCTACGTGAACGGCGACCGGGTCCCCGCGAACGGCGGCCTGCCGGTCCGGCCGGGCGACAAGGTCGGCCTCGCGAAGAAGTTCGACCTCGAGCTCGCGCTCGACCTCGGCGGTGCGCCCCCGTCGACCCCGACGCCGCGCTCGCAGCCCGACGCGGGCCCGCCGACGCCCACCCGCGCGCGCAACGCGATCGCCGCCACGCGCCCGTTCGCGCGCCCGGGCGTCGCGACGCCCGTCCCCGAGCCGAGGCCGTCGGTGACGCGCCCTGGGGCGGCGACCCCGGTCGGTCCTGGGGCGATGGCGCGGCCCGCCCTCGCCGCGCCCCCGGCGGTCGCGGTGTTCGACCAGGGCGGGCGCACGCACCGCGAGCCGATCGGCGCCTGCTTCCAGGTCGGCAAGGCCCCCGAGTGCCAGCTCCGGCTCGAGGGCGCCTACGCCCCACGCAAGGCGCTCGTCATCTTCCGCGGCCCGGACCGGTACCACCTGGTGAACACCTCGCCCTACCCGCGGACCGTCGAGCTCAACGGTCAGCCGGTCGACGACGTCGCCGTCCTCCAGGACGGCGACCGGATCGCCGCCTACGGCGTCACGCTGAGCCTGTTCATCCCGAAGGCCTGACGCGCCGACGGCGCTCGGCGCGACCCGATGCCCGACCCCGTGCTCGCCCGCGCGCTCGCCGCCCGCGTCCTGTGGTGCCCCGTCTGCCGGGGCCTCCGGGGCGGCGTCTATCACGACAGCCCGGTCGAGCTCGCCGAGGTGTTCGAGGAGGAGGCGGGCGTCGTCGTCATGGGCGCGCTCCGCTGCCTCGCCTGCCCGGCGCGGTTCCCGATCGTCGACGGCGTGGCGATCCTCCTGCGCGACCTCGCGGCCTGGACGCGCCGGGAGGAGCGGTCGCTCCTCGGTCGCGACGACCTGCCCGGGCCGCTGCGCGACGCGTTCCTGCTCGCCTGGTCGGACGACGAGGACCCGGGCTGGCGGCGCGAGATGCTCGCGATCTACGCGCGTGACCCCGACCCCGCCGCCCCCCCCGCCCCCGACGACGCGCCGGACGGGCTCGCCGCCGCGCTCGCCGCGGCCGCCCGCGAGGGCCGCGCCTACCTGGCCGCGCGGCGGCGCGCGCTCGCGGCCGACCTCGCCCCCGGGGCCTGGGCCGCCGACCTGGGGTGCGGCGTGGGCGCCTCGAGCCTCGACCTCGCGGCCGCGGGTGCCGGCGCCGGGCTCGGGGTGCTCGCGCTCGACGCGGCGTTCGCGCCCCTCCGCGCGCTGGCGCTGCTGCTGCGGCGCGGCGTGATCGACGTCCCGCGCTGGCGCCACGGCGGCGACGACTTCCCGAGCGCGCGCGTGGTCCGCGAGGACGCGCGCGGCGCGCCCGTGCTCCCGGTCGTGGGCGACGCGCTCGACCCGCCGCTCGGGGCCGGACGGCTCGAGCTCGTGACGGCCTACGGCCTGCTCGACAACGTGGCGAACCCCGTCGTGCTCGTCCGCCAGGCCGCCGCGGCGCTTCGTCGGCCCGGCGGGCGCCTCGCGCTCTCGACCCCGTTCGACTGGGTGTCGCGCTGCACGCCGCGCGAGGAGCGCCTGCTCGAGCCCGACCCGGCGGCCGCCCTCGACCGCCTGCTCGCGGGCGGAGAGCCCGAGCGCGCGCCGGGCCTGCGCCTCGCGCTCGAGCACGCGCGCGACGACGTCCCGTGGGTCCTGCGCCGCCACCGCCGCAGCGCGCACGCGTTCCTGTGCCGCTACGTCGAGGCGCGGGCGCTCGGGCCCGACGAACCCGCGGCGGGCCCGGACGCGCCCGCGCCGTGAGCGCGCCCGGCCCCGTGGTCGTCGCGTCGGCGCTCCCGTTCCACTACGGGACGAACGGCGCCGTCCGCGGCGCGCGCGAGGTCGCGCACGCGCTCGCGGCCCGCGGCCACGCCGTGACCTGGCTCACCCCCGCGCGCGAGGCGCCGGGCTGCCCGCCGCTCGCGCGGGCGCTCGAGGC
>JANJTH010000733.1 GCA_024711205.1 Planctomycetota bacterium
GGCGGCCGCCGCCTGGCCGGAGGCGCCCGCGGCCCACCTGACGCTCGGGGCGGCGCGCCTGCTGGCGGGCGACGTCCAGGGCGCCGTCGCGCCGCTCGAGCGGCTCGCGGCGGCGGCGCCCGGCGACCCCTGGGCGGCGGCCACGCTCGTCCGGACCTGGCAGCACGGGGGCGACCTGGACCGCGCGCTCGGCGCGGCGAACCGGGGGCTCGCGGGCGAGGCGCCGGCGCCCGGGCTCCTGCTCCTCCGGGCCGAGGTCCTCGCCGCCCGCGGCGACTACGCCGGCGCGCTCGCCGACCTCGAGCGCGCCTTGACGCTCCGCCGGCCCACGCCCTCGCTGCTCACGTCGCGCGGCCTCCTCCGCGGCGACCGCGGCGACCTGGCCGGCGCGCGCGCCGACTTCGACGCCGCGCTCGCGCTCGAGCCCGACCACGGCCCCGCCTGGGCCGGCCGCGCGAACGTGCGCCGGCTCCAGGGCGACCTCGACGGGGCGATCGCCGACCTCGAGCAGGCGCTCCCCCGCACCCAGGGCGCGCACCAGGCCGAGCTCGCGCGGGAGCTCGAGGCGTGGCGCGAGCAGCGGGCCGGCCGCTGAGGCGCGCCAGGCCCGCCGGTGGGCGCGTCGCTGGGTAGACTCCCCGGCCGCGCGGGGGGCGCCCATGAAGCAGGCCGAGACCGAGGTCGAGCGGCAGATCGAGGCCGCGTTCCATCACCGCGGGCACGTCACGGTCACGCTCGACGACGGGAGCGCGGTCGAGGGCTACCTGTTCAACCGGCAGCTCGGGCATCCCAAGCTCGCCGAGCCGCCCTACGTCGAGCTGTTCCTCAAGGGGAGCGCGGAGCGGCGGACGGTCCCGATCGCGCGGATCCGCGGGGTCGCGCTCACCGGCGAGGACCTGGCCCGCCCGTGGACCCCGCCGGGGCCGGCGCGCATGGACGGCGCCGCCGGCGTCGGGCCCTGAGCCGTGGGCGCGGCCTCACCGACGCCCGCCACGCCCGCGCCCGCCACCCCCGCGCTCGCGGCGCGCCTGCGCGACAACCTCCGCGCGGTGATCCGCGGCAAGGACCGCGAGGTCGACCTGCTCATCACGGCGTTCCTCGCGGGCGGGAACGTGCTCCTCACGGACGTCCCGGGGACGGGCAAGACGACGCTCGCCAAGGCGATCGCGCGCTCGATCGAGGGCACCTTCCATCGCGTGCAGTTCACGCCGGACCTCCTCCCGGCCGACGTGCTGGGCGGCGCCGTCTACGACCCGCGGCAGGGCACGTTCGCCATGCGGCGCGGGCCGATCTTCGCGAACGTGCTGCTCGCCGACGAGGTGAACCGCGCGAGCCCGCGCACGCAGTCGGCGCTGCTCGAGGCCATGGCGGAGGGGCAGGTCAGCCTCGAGGGCGAGACGCACGCGCTGCCGCGGCCGTTCTGGGTGATCGCGACCCAGAACCCGGTCGAGCACCACGGGACCTACCCGCTGCCCGAGGCGCAGCTCGACCGGTTCGCGGTCGAGCTCGCGCTCGGCTACCCGCCGCCCGAGGAGGAGCTCGAGGTCCTCGCGCAGCACGACCACGGCGGCCCGCTCGAGCGGCTCGCGCCCGTCGCCGGCCCGGCCGAGGTGCTCGAGGTCCAGGCCCGCGTCCGCGCCCTCCACGTCGACGAGGACGTCTCCCGCTACGTGGTCGCGCTCCTGCGCGCCTCGCGCGAGGAGCCGCGCATCGCGCTCGGCGTCTCGCCGCGCGGCGGGATCGTGCTCCGGCGCATGGCGCAGGCCCACGCCTTCCTGCGCGGCCGGACGGCCGCGCTCCCCGACGACGTGCAGGCCGTCGCGGTCGAGGTCCTCGCGCACCGCCTCGCGCTCGAGACGAAGGCCCGCTACGCCGGCGTCACGCGCCAGGGGGTCGTGCGCGACCTGCTGGCCCGCGTGCCCGTGCCGACCTAGGGCCCCGCGCCCGGCTAGTGTCCCGAGCCAGAAGTCCCGCAGCGAAGTCCGGAGGCATGGTCGCCGCTGGCAAGGCGCGAGGAGGCCACCCATGCGGCGCATAATGGCCGACGAGCAACGCAGCCAGCGGCGACGAGGGCCCGGACTTGGCGCGTGGACTTCTGGCGAGGGACACTAGCCCCCGCCGAGGAACCGCCGCGTGGCCGCCTCGCGGGGCGCCTCGAAGAAGGCCGCGGCGGGCGCGACCTCGACGAGGCGGCCGCCCTCGAGCAGCGCGACGCGGTCGCCGAGGGCGCGGGCCTGCGCGAGCGTGTGGGTCACGAGCACGACGGCGGGGGCCGGCGGCGTGCGCGCGAGGCGGCCGATCAGCGCGAGCAGGGCGTCGGCCGACTTCGGGTCGAGCGCGCTCGTCGGCTCGTCGAGGAGCAGGACCTCGGGCCGGTTCAGCCAGGCGCGCGCGAACGCGACGCGCTGCTGCTCGCCGATCGAGAGCCGGCCCATGGGGCGGTCGAGGAACCCCGCCGGCAGCCCGACCTCCTCGAGCGCCCGGGCCAGGTCGGCGCGCCCCGGGGCCTCGCCGCGCAGGCGCGGGCCGAAGGCGAGCTCGCCCGCGACGTCGCGCGCGAGCGGGCGCGGCACCTGCGGGACGAGCCCCACGCGCCGCCGCAGCTCGGCGGGCGCCAGCGCGCCCGTGGGCACGCCGTCGAGGAGCACGCGGCCGGCGGTCGCGGGCTCGAGCTCGTTCATCACGCGCAGCAGCGTCGTCTTCCCCGCGCCGCTCGGGCCGACGACGACCAGCACCTCGCCCGCGTGGACCTCGAGGTCGACGCCCTCGAGCGCCGACGCCCCGCCCGCGCGCCGGACCGAGACCCCCTCGAGCCGCAGCTTGATCACGCCGGAGGATCGCACGGCCGGGCGCGGGCGGGCGCCCGCGCCCACCCTCGCCCCCGGGGGGCGGGCAGGTAGCATGCGCGCGTGCACACGGCCGAGACCCAGGGGATCCGCGTCAGCGCCGAGGCGACCTACGTGGCCGTCGAGAGCGACCCGGCGGCCGGGCGGTTCTTCTTCGCCTACCGGATCCGGCTCGAGAACGTGGGCGACCGCCCCGCCCGGCTCGTGAGCCGGCACTGGGTGATCACCGACGAGGTCGGGCACGTCGAGCACGTGCGGGGCCCCGGGGTCGTCGGCGAGACCCCCCGGCTCGGGCCGGGCGAGGCGTTCGAGTACACGAGCTTCTGCCCGCTCGCGACGTCGTCGGGGAGCATGCGCGGCACCTACCAGATGGTCCGCGACGACGGGGCGCGCTTCGACGCCGAGATCCCCCGGTTCCCCCTCCTGGCGACGTTCCTCCAGAACTGACCCAACCCTCGGCCACGCCGCGGTCGGGACGGCGTGGGCGGCGCGCCGCGTGGTAGACTCCCGCCCCACGCACGGGCGCCCCACCGGCGCGCGCCAGAGGTCTCGCAAGCATGGACGCCGACACCGCGGGCGCGCGCCCGCGCCCCCTCCCCGAGAGCCGCCGGGGGACGCCGTGAGCGAGGGTGACGGGGACCGCCTCGCCGACGAGGCCGACGACCTGGAGGCGGCGCAGGCCGCCGCGCCCGACGAAGACGACGACGAGGCCGCGCTCGGCGGTCGGATCCTGCCCCCGCCCTCGGACGAGCAGCCGATCGTCCTCGACGACTCGGACGAGTCCGACCACTGGCGCGCCCGCCGGCCGCTCGAGGCCTACGACCCGGTCGCGAGCCTGCCGCTCGTCGCGCCCGACGTGCCGCTCCCCGAGCCGGAGCTCCCCGACCGCGAGCCCGACGCCGAGGCGGAGGGCGAGGGCAGCCTGTCGCGGGCCTGGACCCGGCTCGAGATCCGCACCCCGCTCGACGAGCTCGACGCGTTCGCGGCCGGCCGGATCGAGGCGCTCGCGCGCCTCGGGCAGGCCGACCGCGCCGCGCTGGCGCGGGACGCCGCCGAGCTCGCGCGCGCCGCGCTGCGCCAGGCCATGGGGGCGTCGCCCCGGGAGGCCGCCCCGTGATCGTCAAGAGCCTCCACGTCGAGGGGTTCATGCGCCACGAGCGCCTGGACCTCGACGACCTCCCGCGCGGCGTGATCGCCGTGCTCGGCGACAACGAGTCGGGCAAGTCGACGGTCGGCGAGGCGATCGCCTTCGCCCTGTTCGGGCGGGCGGTCCGGACCGAGGCCACGGACCCCACCCAGGCGATCCACTGGGACCTCGACGCGTGCCGCACGGCGATCGAGGTCGAGGTCGCCGGCCGCGGCGTCCACCGGGTCGAGCGGCTCGTCGCGCGCACGGGCGAGCTCGAGGCCCGCCTGCTCGGGCCGGACGGGGCGCCCCTGGCCAGCGGGGTCCGCCCGGTGGCGGAGGCGGTCCGCGCGCTGCTAGGGCTCGACTTCTCGACCTTCCGCTACTCGTTCTACGTCGCCCAGCACGAGCTCGACCTGATCCAGCGCGACGGGCGCGACAACGCGCGGCGCATCGTCCACGACATGCTGGGCGTGACGACGGTCGAGCGCGCGCGCGCGCTCGTCGACCGCGAGCGCGAGGGGCGGGTCGAGCGGGCGGGCTCGCTCGAGCGCGACCTCGTGGTCACGAGCGCGCTCCTGACCGAGGCGCTCCCGGTCCAGGACGAGCTCGCGGCCCACGGCCAGCGGCTCGAGGCCGCCCTCGCGCGCCAGGCGCAGGCCGCGCTCGAGGACGGGCGGGCCCGCCTCGCCCACGAGCTCGCCGAGCGCGCGGTCGCCGCCTGCCGCGAGCGCCGCCAGGCGCTCGGCCGGTTCGAGGCGGCCCTCGTGACGTCGGCCCAGCGGGCCACGCTCGGGCAGGGCGCGCGCCGCCTCGTCGCC
>JANJTH010000737.1 GCA_024711205.1 Planctomycetota bacterium
GTGCGTCGGCCCCGCGCGGGCGCCCGGGCCACGCGAGCCGCCGCGCGGCGACGTCGAGCACGAGCAGGAGCGCGGCCAGGGCGAGCAGCTCGCCCGCGAGCGGGGCGCGCGTCGGCCGCCCGACCCGCGCCCCGGCGAACACGTCCTCGGGCGCGTCCTCGAGCGTCCAGGACCGACCGCCGCCCACGCGCGCGAGCCGCGCGAGCAGCGCCGGGTCGCCCGTCAGGTCGCGGTACTCGCGCGGGTAGGCGAGCACCGCGCCGGCGCGTCCGAGCGGCTCGAGCGCGCCGTCGGTCCCGCGCGCCGCGGCCTGCGCGAGCCACGAGCCCGTGCGCGCGACCGGGAACCGCCCCTCCCACGCGCCCGGCCCCACGGCCCCGAGCCGCACCGGCGGCAGGTCGGGGGCGCCCACGGGCCCGGTGACGCGCGCCTCGAGCGCGGCGTCCTCGGGCGGGGCGGCGCCGGGCGTCGCCTCGACCCGCACGACCCCGTGCGCGCCGCGGAGCTCGAGCGAGACGCGCACGCCGGGCCGGTCGACGTCGCGCACGGCCCACCCCACGACCCCCGCCACGAGCGCCGGGAACCCGGGCCACTCGAGCCAGTCGCGGCACCAGCGCGCCGCCGCGTCCGACGTGAACGCCGCGGACTTGCCGAGCCCGTGCCGCCAGCGCGCGAGCACCGCGTCCGGGTGGGGGTCGCGCGTCGTCTCGAGCAGGAGCTCGGCCTCGGGCCGCGGCTCCGTGCGCACGAGCCCGCGCAGGAGCGGGGCGGCCTCCCAGTCGAGCCCGAGCCCGAGGTCGACGACGGGCCGCACGCGGAGGGGCGCCTCGACCATGAGCGAGCGCCCCGCGCCGGTCGCCTCCTTGCTCAGGAGGGCCGGCACGCTCCGCGCGTCCGTCGTGTGCAGGAAGCGGCCGCCGCCCGCGCGCGCGAGGTCGCCCAGGAGCCCGCGGTCGACCTCGTCCCCCAGGCCGACGGTGCTCACCGACGCGCCGACCTCGCGCAGCGCGCGCGAGAGCCCGTCCCAGTCGGCCGGCAGCGAGTAGCCGTCCGTCAGCACGACGACGTGCTTGATCGTCGTCGTCGCCTCGCGGAGCGCCTCGAGCGCGAGGCCGAGCGCCGGGCCGATGCTCGTCCCGCCCTCGGCCTCGAGCCGGCGCAGCGCGCCCCGCACGCGTGTGGTCGAGGGCTCGACCTCGGCGAGCGGGACGACCCACTCGGCCTCGCCCGCGAAGGCGACGAGCCCGAACGCGTCGCCCGGCTGCAGGACCTCCACCGTGCGGAGGGCCCCCTCCTTGGCGAGGTCGAGCCGCGCGCCGTGCCCGGCGACCTGCTCGGTCATGGAGCCGGAGCGGTCAACGCACAGGACGAGCGCCATGGAGGGGAAGTCGGGGCGCGGGCGCACGCGGCACGTGACCGGGAGCGCCGCCTCGAGCGGCGTCCTGTGGTAGCCGCCGAGCCCGAACGCCTGGTCGCCGCCGAGCGCGACGAGCCCGCCGCCCTGGTCGGCGACCCAGCGGCGGACGGCGTCCTGCTGGGCCTCCGTCCAGCGGTCGGCGGGCACGTTGCCGAGCACGAGCGCGTCCCAGCCGGCGAGCTCGCCGCCGTCGAGCGGGAGCCCGTCGGGGGGCGCGACCGTGACCTCGAGGCCGGCCGCCTCGAGCGCGGCGCGCACGGGGGCGGCCACGAGCTCGCGGGGCGCCACGACCTCGCCCGTGGGCCCGAGGGCGGGCTCCTGCACGAAGAGGACGCGCGGCCGCCCGCGGACGGCCACGACCGCGCCCCCGCGGTCGTTCGCGGCGACCGCGTCCCCCGGGGCATCCACGCTGACGCGGTAGTCGACGAGGCCGCGGGCCGTGACCCGCTGCGGCACGGTCACGCGGTTCGCGCCCGGCGCGAGCTCGAGCGCGCGCTCGGCGGCGACCTCCCCGTCGCGCTCGACGACGAGCCGCGCCGGGCCGCCGCTGCGGGAGATCACCTCGACCTCGAGCAGGAACGGCTCGCCCTCGGCCACCCCCGCCGGCGCGGCGACGCGCCCGACGAGGACCTCGCCGGGGCTCGGGACCGGCTCGACGAGCACGGTCGAGATCGCGACGCCCGCGGACGCGAGCACCATGCCCTCGCGCGCCGCCGCGTCGGGGTCGTCGGCGTTGCCGTCCGTGAGGAGCACGACGAGCCGCTCGCTCGGGGCGCCCGCGAGCAGCCCGTGCGCGAGCCGGAGCGCGCGGTCGATCGCCGTGCGCTCGCGCCCGATCCCCTCGAGGCCGGGCTCGACGAGCGCGAGCTCGGGCCCGAGCGACGCCTCGACCCGGGCCTCGCCGGCGAACGCGACGAGCGCGGCCTGGTCGCCCTCACGGCGCGCCTCCCAGGCCCGGCGCGCCCAGTCGAGCAGGTGCCGGCGGGCCTCGGGCGTCACGCTGTCGGACACGTCGAGCGCGAACACGACCGCGCGCCCGTCGTTGGGCCGCACGGCGCGCGCCCCCGCCGCGGCGAGCCCGAGCGTCACGAGCAGGAGCGCCCGCAGCACGAACGCGAGGGCGGCCCGCCGCGGCGCGAGCCCGGCGCGGCTCCGCCGCGCGACCGCCCACGTCACGGCGAGGGCCGGGACGACGAGCAGGATCCAGGCCGGGCGGAGCAGGTCCACGGTCAGGCCGGGCCGGGCGCGGGTGGGGTCTCGGGCCGGGCGGGGGCGCCGTCTCGGGCGGCGCCTCGGGCCGGGCGGGTCATGGCCCGCCCTCGGGGTCGCGCACGAGCCAGAGCCCCCGCTCGAAGCGGCCGTCGGCGGCGACGGCCTCGTCGGGGGCGAGCCCGAACGCCGCGCGGAGCCGGGCCACCTCGGCCGGGGTGGGCAGGCGCGCGCCGCGCGCCTG